>WHTN01000057.1 GCA_009377715.1 Dehalococcoidia bacterium
CCAAACTCCTCTGTCATCATAGGAGCAGCCATGGCTGCCGGCTTCGTGGGAGCCGGCGTATCGCAGCAATTCATGGGTATCATGCTCAAGCCGATGACAGAGGAGTTTGGCTGGAGCAGAACTGCCGTCTCGGGCGCTATGACGGCCGGCACGATTGTCGCCGGCCTCACCTCGCCCATCTTCGGTCGACTAACCGACCGACATGGGCCCCGCGTAATAGCTTCGCTGGGGGCGCTGGTCGTTGGCGCCATCTATTTCTCGTTCGCGGGATTAGGTTCCTTATGGCAGTTTTACCTGGCCTTCATAATCGGTAGAACGGTATCATCAGTGACCCTCACAGGGGTTGTTCCCCTTACCGCCGCGGCGAACTGGTTCCGCAAGAAGCGTGGCCGCGCCATGGGGCTTATCGCCATGTCGACACCATTAGGAAGTTCACTGCTAGCTTTGTTCGCCCAGCTGGTCATCGAGGACCATGGATGGCGCGTTGTGTTCATAATTTTCGGCGTAGCCATGGTAGGCTTGATAGTCGTGCCGTTGGCTCTGATTATGCGAAAGCGACCGGAGGATATGGGGCTATTGCCGGATGGCGATGCCTCGCCTGGTCTGGAAAGCGCGTCCAACGTGAATGACCCCAAAGAGCAGGAGTACAGTTGGACACTAGGTGAAGCGATAAAAACGCCAGCGCTCTGGCTCCTCATATTTGCCCTAGGCATCGGTATCACAGCGAACGGAGCGATTGGCTTCCATCAAGTCGCCTACTATACGGACATCGGCATCGCCGCGACCGCGGCGGCAGTGGCGCTCACGACCTATGGTATATCGGGGGCGTTCGCCAACGTCATCTGGGGCTTTCTAGTGGAGCGTGCCTCGGAGCGATATCTAGCCACGATCGCGATGGTATTCGCTGCCGTGGCGCTTTCTTACCTAGTTTTCGTGAATAGCTTGTGGATGGCCCTTATCTTCTCTGTCTTGTTTGGGCTGGCGGCGCGCGGTGAGAGTTCGCTGGTGCTAATGATCGTCGCGCAGTACTACGGACGGAACTCTTATGGGACGATCAGCGGGTTTGTAGGGCCTTTTCAGATGCTCGGGCTTGGCTTGGGGCCGCTCCTGGCCTCAATATCTTTCGACCTGAGCGGTTCGTATAAGGGCGTGTTCGCGATCTTCTCTGCCGGCTACGTGTTGGCGGCAGTCCTCATGTGGCTCGCAAAGAAACCGCCGTTACCTTCCCACGCACGCTTGTAATTGGCCGCAAGTTAAATCACAAGCCACTTAACGCAATAGTAAGAGAGGCTGGTGCCCCCGGCGGGACTCGAACCCACGCACCCGGCTTCGGAGGCCGGTACTCTATCCGCTGAGCTACGGGGGCATTAGCTCTATGTTACAACGTATGCCCTTCCCAAGACTAGGGAGCTATGCGTCGTCCCCGGAGCCCTGCTGTCGCCGTCTTTGGTACGGCCTTCTCACCACGTGTGGTACGGGGGCTGGCGCCTCAACTTTAGTAGGCTCCTCAGGCTGGTATCCGCGAAATAGGGCCACCATTACCGGCGGCGCGAGCATCGTTGTCACAATGCTCATTACCACCACTACCGAAAAGATCTCGTGGGATATCGTCGCTAGTGATAACCCTACGCTAGCGACGATGAGACCGACTTCGCCGCGAGGCGACATAGCGACGCCTACGATAGCCGCGGTACGAGGGCCCATCCCCCACGCGCCGATACCGCAACCGATGACTTTGCCGGCGATCGCTAGCGCTATCACGCCAACGGATATCAGGATGACCTCAACGTCTAGTAGAACTTCGGGATCGACTTGCATGCCCGTGATGACGAAGAAGAACGGCACGAAAAACTCGTAGAACGGAATAGTGTCACGCTCAAAGTCGAAGCTTTCCTTTGACTCGGCCAGCACCATTCCCGCCAGAAAGGCGCCGATAATGGCCGCGAGCCCCATGCGACCGGAGAGCGTCGCCAAGCCCAGCATCAGGATGATCGCAACTATGAGATGGGCGTGGGGGATTCGCAGTCGGAGCAGGTGGAGGCTGTATCGCCGAGCACCAGGGGGCCCAAAGAGGGCGATTAACGCTATCATGGCTAGAGCCTGGGCAGAGATGATAAGGATCTCGGTGAAATGTATTCCGTCCCCCTCGCCCATGCCTGTTACCACCGTTAGAAGGAGGAGGCTGAGTACGTCGTCTATGACGGCCGCGCCGATGATGATGCGCGCTACTGGGCTGCCTATAAAGCCCATGTCTCGCAGGACGCGGGCTGCTATGGCCGTGCTCGTGCCGACTAAGGCGGTGCCGACGAATACGGCTTCCACTTGAGGCCGGCCGATCAGGAGCATGAAAGAAAGCCCGAGGATAAAAGGCGCGGCAATGCCCAGAATGGCGACTAGCCCAGCTCTACGCCCTACCTGCACGATGTCGCCTATTCTTGTCTCAAGGCCGACGAAGAACAGAAGGACAATGACACCCAGTTCGGCCATGATTTCGAACACTATGCCGAGCGCTTCCTTCGCCGTCTCTGGGTCACCGTGAAAGATTTCCGTGAGGGCGCCAGCCGGCTCACCGACGACGCCGAGCGCGTTCGGCCCAATAATTATGCCGAGCATGATCTCTCCCACGACCACCGGCTGTCGTAGGCGCGTGAAGACTTCGGCTACGGTCTTGGCCAGCGCGAAAATGATGAAGAGGTCCAGGAGGATGGAAGTGATTCCAGCCATAATAAAAAGGCCCGTAGCTCTACCCGGGCTACGGGCCTTTTTATGTTAATGCTTTTAGGTTAACCCTGACAAGCTGGATGATCTTTACAGGCCGCGCCCGCGGGTGACGTTCGGTAGATTATTAGTGGTCGAATTAGTAAGGAGAATTAGGGGCTTTGAAGATCCGCTGTAGGCGATCTGGGTAGTTCGTGCAGATGCCGTCGACGCCCAAACCGATAAGCCTTCGCATCTCTGGCTCGTCGTCCACCGTCCAGACATAGAGCTTACCGCTGTGAGTGCGGATCTCGTCCGCCAGTTCGCGGGTCACCAGCGAGAAGTGGACGAAGTTCGGCTTAGCTGAGTCTAACCGTGCCGTACTCCACTGCTCCAGGGCAAAGGTCGGGATGCCGGGCTCTAACTCTCGCAGCCGCTCGGCGGTAGAAGGAAGGAAAGAGCAGAACGCCACCGAATCGCGCGCCGACGCCTTATGTACGGCGTCTACGACCCGCTCTTCGATTCCCGGCTGCTTGATCTCGATGAGCAACTGCGCCCTGCCGGCCGTCAACTCGAGGGATTCCTCCAGTGTCGGCACCGGCTCGCCGCCGGCGTCAGCCTCCCGCACCTCCGCGAGCGGCATCGTGTGGACATCACCTGCGCGGTCGGTGGTGCGGTCCAGCGTGTTGTCATGGAGGAGCACCGGTACGCCGTCTGCGGTCGCGTGCACATCCACTTCGATTGCGTCAATGCCGAAGCCGAGCGCGAGGCGAATGCCGGCCAGCGTGTTCTCCGGTGCATGGCCCTTGCACGCCGCGTGGGAGATCACAAGGGGTCGTTTGTTGGGATTCATGCCATGAGGTGGGAAGCAACGGGCGTCAATATCCCGCAAACTGCTCAGTTCGGATATTTTGCCTGGTGATCCCCATTTGGGTTAGCATCCCACGCATAGCGGTTACCATGCTCGGCGGTCCAGCCACGTAGAAGATCGCTGAGGTAAGGTCATCGACGTATCGCGCGAGCATGCTCGCATTGATGCGTCCGGCCTTTCCCCGCCACGACTGATCGACACGTTCCATATCGGTTACGGTAGCGATGAGACGAAAGCCCGGCAGTTCCGTTTCGAGGCGCTGAAGCTCCGTCAGGAACGCGGCTTCTTCGATATGGCGGTTGGAGTAGGGTGAACGAACCGCCCGGCCCTTCGATCCGGACTTCTGTACTGGGCGCGCTGTTACGTAGCGTGTGCTTAAGGGCGCTATCCCGGATGCGCGTGGTTATCATCAGGTGGTCTTGGTAAGGCGCGCTGGCGATGGTGAAGTTGCGGGTGTTGCCCTTCTCGTCGGTCGCAGGCGGATCGATAAGCGTTAGCTCGAGGAACTGGCCGGCCTTGAAGTCGAAACCGCCCGGCCGCTCGAAGTAGAAGGCCATAGTGCCTTCCGCGACCTCTTCGCTCTTTTGAAGCTGGACTTTGTATGTAGACATGCGATTACTTATTCCGTGTGATGATAGCTTAATCATCAAGATTATAGTCTTCGGTTGGCCATGCTGCGACTATGACTCACAGCCGCCGTGGGATATGTGAGTGGCGCCAATAGATTTCTCAATATCTACGCAAAAAGCTTGACAGTGTTTTTTTTTCAGGCGCACAATGGGCACAATTTATGCTCCGGAGAGGAGACGAAAATGCGGGTTCTTCTATTCATAGCTGGCGCGTCTCTTATAACCTCCATTAGTTTACTAACACAAGGTTCGCTTTCCGTGATATCTCAAACACCTACGCTTGAAAAGGCTCCGCTCACCCCTGAGCAGCAGCAGATGGTCGCCGAAAAGGAGGCCGCTCGTGAGGTGGCAGGGTTGCCGCCAAGCTCAGGCTAGCCTCCTGCTGGATATGATCAGACCGTGACAAGCTTTCCGACCCGTACTCTTCATATGCCCTACGATCTCATTGTCCCCAACCTTGAGCTAGCGAAGCAAGAAAGCGATCCGCTATTACGATGAGCTTGCTTCTGAGATAGGGGCCGAAAAAGCGGAAGAGCTAAAGGCCGAACGCCTTAGGGAACTGGACGAAATGATCCGCAATACGCCTCCGGAGGGCCGAACTCACGAAACAACAGTCGTTCACGGCGGTTCGCATAGCGTGAACTTCTCGAAAGTGACATATAACGAGGATGGATCACAATTCAAGGACCCTATCAACCTTTGGTTCTGGGGAGGTGAAGGTTCCGGTTGGGACGTTGAATATGATATGCGCAATTGGACACGCAATGACAGCAATCATCGATGGGAGGATGCAGCTGGACAGGGATGTAGCACTAGTCACCAATGGGCATGGTTAAGCAACGAGGACGGCAACGAATGGTGGGTGCGGGCCCCAACAGCCTCGCCAGATCTGGAAGGCCGGTACAGGAACATACAGGTTGTAGCCGATACCTGCAGCTATGATAGCAGGTACCATGCCCGGATATTTGGCTCAGGGGCGCCGGATGATGGCTATCTGGAATGGAGTATCGCCGCAGCACATTTTGAGGACTGGAATTGGCCGTGCTGTGGGCACGATGTCCAGTCCTGGGAGGACGGGAAAAATCGCGCACAACAGTCATTTCGGCAATGGGACTGGGGTACTCTGCTGTGGTTTGTTGGAAGTATGACATGGGTTGACTTGGGAAACAGCGGTACCTATCAGGGAGTGTCCAAATTAGCGCGATCACAGTAGGATTGTATGGTTCATTTTTTGTCTCTCGATTAGCTGTCGCTTATCAAGCAAAGGCACCGGAGGTAACAACAAGCCTATCGCTATTCCAAGAGATTAACAAGACATTTGTCGTTACTGGTAAGGTAGAGAATGTGACGGAATCGGCGTGGGAACATGTAGAAGTATTTCCAGCCGCAAGTCAGCCTAGCTGCTCCACGGTATCGAGGCATCCCGATGCACCAGTAACCTTTCTCCTTCCAGGAGATGCGGCCTCGTTTACGATGGTCCTTCAGTGTTCTGAGCTAGGATGGTTCGAAGTAGGTGCTGCAGTATTAACTTCGAATGGGACATGGAAAACTTCTCTGACTGATGTCGTTATTGTCGACAGAAAATTTTCACTACTAAATTTTCACTACTAATGGTTGGCACCACTGTAATCTTTAGCCTTGCAATATTGGTACTGTTTATGGGCGGGTTTTTAGCAGCACAGGATAAGGCACCCCACACTATTACGATTATTGCGCTCAGTGCAGCACTAGCCTATCTTGTCTTAGCCGTATTTTCGGAAGATTTGATTCGTTCATTCTACCGCTCGCATCTAGCTATAGGTACTTTTCTAACTATGATATTGATGCTGATCTGTAGCTTGGCCTTAATTGGTAAACTTCCGAAGTGGCCGGCGATAGTAGCGTCCGGTCTTGTTTTGAGTGGTGGCCTTTTCCACACGACCGCTGAGTTCGGAGTACCGTTGCTCTTTTCGGCGTTGGCAATTTCGAAATTAGGCTTCGAGACAAGGCTGGCCTAACTAGCCTTCCGGTATTAGGTAATAAGACATTTCAACGCAGCCTACCATGGCTCCTGGGAGTCTTTGTTGCGCTTTTGATAATGTTCGTTTTGCGCGCGGATTTTGCTGATTTAACGCTTGGAGTTTGGTATGGAGAAGAATATGCTCCGGACCCAGATTGAGATTCTAAGTTCAATCTTCGGAGGCATCGTAATTGGGGCCGTCTTGGCAATAATTACCTATCAGTGGATTTGGCAGGACCTTCTCAACTACCAAAACGATAGCTTTAACTTTTACATACTTCTGGGAGTAATCGTTGGGGCCGAATTGGGACTCGCAGCTTGGTCATGGATTAAGAATAGGTCTTTAGGACTCGTTATGGTATTTATCCTCCTCCTTTCGATCGTGATGATTTCCTTCTTGATCGCTGGAGCGCGTCAGGGGAGTTGATTTAGGCATAGTTGGCCTGGCGCCTCGCGAGCAGTGCCCTGGCTTTCCTTGACTTTAGGCCTCCCTGCCCCTATACTCGAAATGGTCGCTCGTCAGAGCGAGCTTTTGTTGTTGGGCACCTTTGCTAATGGATCTGCGCCCGAGTGGCGCAAAGGAAGCGCAAGCGATTTGTAATCGCTAGGTTGTGGGTTCGAATCCCTCCTCGGGCTCCAATCCCCACTTCGCTGTGGGGGCGCAGAGAGGGAAGAGCGCAGGGGTGGGTGAGCGGCTAAAACCGACAGACTGTAAATCTGTTGCCTGAAATGGCTACGCAGGTTCGAATCCTGCCCCCTGCACCAGCCATTCGCAAAGCCCACATAGCTCAGTTGGTAGAGCACGCCCTTGGTAAGGGCGAGGTCATCGGTTCGAGTCCGATTGTGGGCTCCAGTCCGCCAGATCGGGGGTCAAGCGCTATGGCGGACTCCAGCTAAAAACAACATAAGACAACAAAGCGAAACAGGAGGATACAAAAAAACATGGCCAGGTCAAAATTCATAAGGACAAAGCCGCACATTAACGTAGGCACTATCGGTCACATCGACCATGGCAAGACTACCCTGACATCAGCTATCACGAAGGTCTTAGCCATGAAGCAGATGGCCTCGTACCGGGACTTCGGTAGCATCGACAACGCGCCCGAAGAGCGAGCGCGCGGCATCACGATCGCCATCGCGCACGTGGAGTACGAGACCGACGAACGTCACTACGCCCACATCGACTGTCCCGGCCATGCTGACTACATCAAGAATATGATCACCGGCGCAGCCCAGATGGACGGTGCCATCCTGGTTGTAGCCGCCAACGACGGCCCGATGCCCCAGACGCGCGAGCACATTCTGCTGGCCCGCCAGGTGGAAGTGCCGGCGATGGTGGTCTTTTTGAACAAAGTTGACATGATGGAAGATCCCGAACTGCTGGACCTGGTCGAACTGGAGCTGCGAGAGCTTCTGACGAAGTACGGCTTCCCCGGCGACGATATTCCCATCGTCCGCGGCAGCGCCCTGAAGGCGATGGAGTCCACGAGCGATAGCCAGGATGCGCCGGAGTACCAGCCCATCTGGGAGCTGATGAAGGCGGTCGATAGCTACATTCCAACGCCCGAGAGGCCGCGCGACAAGCCGTTCCTGATGCCCGTTGAGGACGTATTCGGCATCAAGGGCCGTGGCACGGTGGTCACCGGCCGTATCGAGCGCGGCATCGTGAAGCCGGGCGAGGAGATCGAGATCGTCGGCATTAAGGACACGCGGAAGACCGTGGTCACCGGCGTCGAGATGTTCCGCAAGACCCTCGATTCGGGTGAGGCCGGCGACAACGTAGGCTGCCTTCTCCGCGGCGTAGAGCGCGACGACGTCGAGCGGGGTCAGGTGCTATCTCACCCAGGCAGCATCAAGCCGCACACGAAGTTCTCCGGCGAGGTCTACATCCTTTCGAAGGAGGAGGGTGGCCGCCATACGCCGTTTTTCACTGGCTACCGCCCGCAGTTCTACATCCGCACTACGGATGTCACGGGCAACGTGACGCTGCCTGAGGGCGTCGAGATGGTAATGCCGGGCGACAACATCCGCATGAATGTAGAGCTTATTCAGCCGGTTGCGCTGGAAGATGGCGTCCGCTTCGCCATCCGCGAGGGTGGTCGCACGGTAGGCGCCGGCGTTATCACAGGTGTTACGACTTAAAGGACGACAGCCATGGCTAAAAAGGGAGATCGCATAATAATCCACCTGGCGTGCGGCCAGTGCCGCTCGCGAAACTACACGACCAACAAGAACAAGCGCAACGATCCGGATAGGTTGGAACTCTCCAAGTTTTGCCCCCGCTGTCGCGCCACTACAGCTCATAGGGAGGCGCGCTAGGGGTTCGTTCCAGTAGTGTGAGGTTGGGCTATGAATAGAGCAGCGAGGCGACAACCAGCAACGTCTAAGGATCCCAAGGGGCGAACTAACGTCCGGCCTTTGGGTCGTTCTGGTGCGCGGACGGCTCCCGCTCGAACAGGCAGGCGAAGCCTAACGGGGCTGCTCTACCCCCGCGGGATCGGCGATATAGTCTCTGAATTGCGTAAGGTCGTCTGGCCTGCGCCTCAGGAAGCTTTGTACCTCACTATGGTTGTCGTTGTAGTTGCCGCAATACTGGGCGCCATTCTGGGTGGCCTCGATATAGGTTTCGGCTGGCTCCTCGAGAAAGTCCTGATAGATTAAGGCGGTATCTGGTTATGGCGCAGCGCAAAGAGAACTTACAGACCGTAAACGGTGAATCGCCCGAAGTTGAGGATGACGGCGAGGAGCAACTCCGCTCCGATAGCGCCTGGTACGTGATCCACACGTACTCCGGCTACGAAAACAAGGTGAAGGCCAACCTAGAGCACCGCATCGAGAGCATGGACGTGCGCGATAAGGTGTTCCGAGCTATAGTTCCGACCGAAGAAGAGGTCGAGATCAAGGATGGCCAGCGCCGTACTGTGGCGAAGAAGCTCTTCCCCGGTTACGTGATGGTGGAGATGATCCCAATCGATATGAACAATGAGGAGCACAAAGGCGTCTGGTACGTCGTACGGCACACTCCAGGCGTAACGGGCTTCGTCGGCGCGGGCGGCCAGCCCACGCCCCTTGAGGCGCCGGAGGTGCACAATATCCTGCGTCGCATGCACTCTCGAGCGCCCCGCGTGCGGGTGGGCTTCACCAAGGGCGAAAGCGTGCGCATCACGGATGGGCCCTTCGCCGACTTCATCGGTCAGGTCGATGAGATCAACCTGGAGAAGGGCAAAGTCAAGGTTATGGTCTCCTTCTTCGGCCGCGAAACGCCGGTGGAGCTAGACCTCCTCCAGGTCCAGCGGCTTTAGCTTTCTAAAACCGATTTTTGTTTTAGCGTACTAGCGTACTAGCAGATCTATTGCATCTGCTAGTTTTACGTACTACACTAAGGAGGGTGACACGGTGAACGTTAAAGTGGTAATCGGGCTAACTGATGATGAAGTAGGTCTTCTTTCACGCTCCGTTAACGGTCGAGGCGGCTTTGAAAGCCTTCTGCGAAAACTGCAAGGGCAGATGCAATCTACAGGACATCTGGAGTTGGATGTCTCTGATGTAAAGAAAATCGTCCAATATACATACAAGTATGGATCTGGCGGATTCGAAGGACGGACAGGTGCGGTTTTAGCTGCGCTACGCCGTCTGTCAGATGCGCTGAAGTTCCCAGCGTAGTTCTGGACTGGAGGTCGCGTATGCCTCTCAAAGAGAAATTCAGCGGGGCTCTTCGAGGGGTGAGGGTGCCTCTGAAAACTAACACGCGCTCCGGTACTCAAAGTAAAACCTCGATTAGTGTTCAAGGCTTTTCTTTAAAACCGCACATAAATTTGCCAGGCACTGCAATTTATCTCGCAGATTGCATTACCGGCATGAGAGCGACCTTACGAGACAAGACGGTAGATGTTGTCGTTACATCTCCACCATATAACCTAGGCATGCGCTATTCGACATATAAGGACGCGAGACCCCGCAATGAATATCTCGAGTGGATTAGAGAAACTGGGATCGAGTTGGAACGAGTACTAAGCGACGAAGGTTCGCTTTTCCTTAACATTGGCAGTACTCCCAGGGATCCTTGGTTAGCGTGGGATGTTGCCAGGCGCTTAGAGGACTCTTTCGAATTGCAAAACGTTATCCACTGGGTAAAGTCGATCGCTATCGAAAAAGAGGACGTCGGTAATTATCCGGGTATTTCCGGGGACGTGGCAGTCGGCCATTACAAGCCGATCACGAGCCAGCGTTATCTGAACGATTGTCACGAGTATATTTTTCACTTCACCAAATCAGGGAGTGTCCCGCTCGACCGCCTAGCAATAGGTGTGCCCTATCAGGACAAGACGAATATTGGCCGCTGGAAGGTAGCTAAGGAGGACAAGCGTTGTCGCGGCAACACTTGGTTCACGCCATATGCTACAATAAAAAACGGTGCCCAGCGACCGCACCCCTCGACCTTCCCGGTTAAGCTTCCGGAGATGTGTATAAAGCTTCACGGCGTCTCAAGGACGAGCCTTGTTCTCGATCCGTTCATCGGCATCGGGACCACCGCCATCGCCGCGCAGCGGCTCGGTGTGCCGTGCGTCGGCTTTGAAATTGACCGAGGCTATCTTGATTGGGGGCGCGAGTGGTTAAATAAGGAGACAGGCCAGCAGGCCAGCGCTGCTATGGACGAGGCGCAACCCGCACTGGCTACTGACCGCTAATATTTTAAAAGGACGTTTAAATGGCTAAGAAAGTACGCGCAATAGTAAAGTTACAGCTCGATGCTGGCAAGGCAACGCCTGCCCCGCCCGTAGGCCCGGCTCTAGGTCAGCACGGCGTTAACATCATGGGCTTCGTTAAGGAGTACAACGAACGCACAGCTTCGCAAGCGGGTACGATCATCCCCGCGGAGATCACGATCTTCGAGGACCGTTCGTTTACTTTCGTTTTAAAGACGTCGCCGACGTCCGTCCTGCTAAAGAAGGCGGCTGGCATCGATAAGGGCAGCCCCACCCAGCGGCGGCAGAAGGTCGGGAGCGTGACCCGCGAACAGGTGCGGGAGATCGCCCAAACGAAAATGCGCGACCTGAATGCCTACGATTCTGAATCGGCGATGCGCATGGTCGAAGGGACCGCTCGCAGCATGGGCATCGAAGTAGAGGGATAGCGTTATGAGCACATTCGAAGTAACGATAAACATTGGTTCGCCCGACCGTGAAACATTCATACAAGTAGAGGCTTTAGTTGATACTGGCTCGACATTTGCCTGGGTGCCGCGAAGCCTTTTAGAGTCATTAGGTCATCGTCCTACCGGAAGCGCTCGCTTTGAGACAGCCACGGGCGTTGTCATTGAACGGGATGTAGCAAGCGTGCCCATTCGTATTAATGACGAGGAGGTTGCTAGCCGCTGCGTATTTGGGGATGAGGGTAGCCAGCCGTTATTGGGTGCGGTCGCGTTAGAAGAATTTCTTTTGGCCCCAGATCCAGTTAACAAGCGACTTGTTAAAGTCACTGGCCTAGCTATGATGGCGCAGCGCGGCAAAAAGTATGAAGAAGCAGTTAAAGAAGTAGACAAGGAGAAGGCCTACTTGCCTCAGGAGGCTGTAGAGACGGCGAAGAAGGCCGCGTATGCGAAGTTCGATGAGACGCTCGAATTGCACCTTCGTACGGGTCTGGATGCCCGCCACGCCGACCAGCAGCTCAGAGGCACGGTAGTCCTGCCCCACGGACTCGGCCGTACCGTTCGGGTGCTCGTTTTCGCCGAAGGCGACGGCGCCCGCCTGGCTCAAGAGTCCGGCGCAGACTACGTCGGTAGCGATGACCTGATCGCCCGTATCGAGGGTGGCTGGCTGGACTTTGACGTGGCGCTCGCCCAGCGCGACCTTATGACGAAGGTCAGTCGCTTGGGTAGGGTCCTCGGCCCGCGTGGCCTAATGCCCAACCCGCGCACCTCAACCGTCCTCGACCCGCAGGACCTGCCGAAGGCCATCCAGGATGCGCGACAGGGTCGTGTCGAGTTCCGTGTCGACCGCACTTCACTAGTCCACGTGCCGGTGGGTAAGGTGAGCTTTGAGGACGAGAAACTGCTGGATAACATCGCAGCGGTGATAGAGAACATAGTGCGCAGCCGGCCGTCCGGTGCCAAAGGTCAGTACATTCGCAGCGCGACGTTGACAACGACGATGGGCCCGGGCATCAAGCTGGACCTGGCGGCCTCGTTAGCCTTGCGGACAAGCTAGCGTAGACAGTAGCTAATAGCTTCTCTATACTAGCCTAGTAAAATTAAAGACTGCCATAGACAGCGGGTGTCCGTTATGCGGACTTAATGCTTCTCGCCGAGGCGAAGGTCAGCCTGGATTCCAGGCCTTAATCTATTATAGATTTAGCATTGGCCCCGCCGTAGAAGGCGGGGCCAATGTATTTGTAGGAGTGGCGAAGGATGCCGACCGAACGAAAAGTCGAGATAGTAGACGAATTACGCGAGCTTATCGTTAATAGCGATATCGCCATTGGTGTGAGCTATCAGGGGCTCAAAGTCACAGAGCTTCAGCAGTTCAGGCGTCGCTTGAAAGAGACCGGGGTCGAACTTCACGTGGTTAAGAACACCCTACTCCGCCTCGCAGCGTCCAAAGCTGAGCGTCCTAACGTGGCCGAAGTCGTAGAAGGGCCGACCGCCGTAGCTTTTGGCACCGGCGATATGCCGGCGATAGTTAAGGCTCTAACCGATTACATTCGTACAACGCGTCTGCCCATTGCTCTACGAGGCGCAAGTTTCGACGGCCAGCTTGTGCCGGCCAACCAGGTCGAGGAGTTGGCCAACCTGCCGCCGAAGCCTGTGCTCCTAGCCCAGGTTATGGGTGCTTTCGAGGCGCCTTTAGCATCGCTTGTGGGGTTGCTAGAGTCGCCAATAAGCGCTTTCGTCGGGTTAATCGATGCGATACCACAAGAATTGGTCGGCGTGATAGAAGCAAGGGCGCAGCAAGTAGAAAGCGGCGCTTAGCAATAGTCCCAATAAGTAATCCAGTGTAGGAGGAGGATAATCAGAATGGCTGCTACTAAGATAGAAGAGGTCTTCGAACTTATTAAGGGCATGACAGTCCTTGAGCTTCGAGACCTCAGCAAGAAGCTACAGGAAGAGTTCGGCGTTAGCGCCATGGCCCCCGTAGCTGTTGCTGCCGGCGTAGGCGCAGGAGCGCCTGCAGCAGGGGCAGTAGCCGGAGCGCCGGCCGCAGAGGAAGAAGAGAAGACCGAATGGGCGGCTGAACTTAAGGACATCGGTCCAAACAAGATCAACGTCATAAAGGCTGTCCGTGAAGTCACTACGCTCGGCCTCAAGGAGGCTAAGGACATGGTAGAGAGCGCGCCGGCCAATATTAAGGAAGGCGTAACCAAGTCTGAAGCTGAAGAGATCAAGAAGAAGCTGGAAGAAGCAGGCGCGGTCGTCGAACTGAAGTAGGCTGTAGTAAACTAAGCGAAACTACAGCGAGGTAAGGGCCTCCGGCCTGTGCCTTATGAATTGCTACGCCTGTGGAACCGAGACGCAATTCCAGTGTCGCCGCTGCGGCAAGCCCTATTGCGAGCAGCATGGCACTGGCCCTTTCTGCGCTGCCTGCTTGGAGCCTGCCAGCCTTTTGCCGTCACCTGCCGTTTTTCGCGGCACTATACTGGCCCTCTTGGTGGGCAGCGTCATAGCGTTCTGGTTGCTTTTACGGCCCCCTTCCCTGCCGGAAGATGGCGCTAACGGGTCCGCCGCTGTTAGAACGCCAGTTCCGACTGCTACTAGTTCGGACGCGACGCCCACCCCGCCTACTGCGACGGATAACGGTGGCACATCGCCTTCCCCCGTCGCGTCGCCCTCCCCTACTCCCACGGCGTCACCAGGATCGGCGACACAGTACGTAGTGCAGCCCGGAGATACGCTTTCCGGCATTGCCCAACAGTTCGGAACGACGACACAGGCGATCGCCGCCGCTAATAATATCTCAGACCCAACCCTAATTAGCGTTGGGCAGACGCTTACAATACCGGCTGCGCAATAGCACGTTTTCTGGAATAATATTAGCCGCCCATTCGGGCGGCTAATATTATGTTGAGCTAGCGTGGATTACGACTCCTTTACTATAGGCGTGTCGTTGCGGTTGCCCCAGTCCCTGAACGATCCATCATAATTGCGGACGCGCGGGTAGCCCAGCAGTTTGAGGGTAAAGAACGCATGCGCAGCTCGGATGCCGCCTTGACAATAAGTAATAACTTCTTTATCAGGGATTACGCCCCTTTCGGAGAGCATGCCTGCTAACTCATCCGGTGATTTGAAAACGCCTTGGTCGTCCACGTAGTTCACCCATTCCAGGTGCGCCGCACCGGGCATGTGTCCCCCTCGAGCGTTGCCGCGATTGTTCTCCCCCGTCCATTCGCCGTCGCTACGCACGTCCAATAAAGAGATGTCGCTTCGTTGCATATCGGCCATGATGCTTTCGGCGCTGGCGTAGATATCTGGGTTCGGCCTCGGCGTGAAGATCGCGCCGGACTTGGGTTTATGTTCGATGTCGCTTATGGGCCTGCCCGCGTGAAGCCATTTACGCCAGCCACCGTTGAGAACTTTTACTCCTCTGTGGCCGTAATAATTAAGGCACCACCAGAGGCGAGATGAGTAAAGGCTACGACTGGCGTCATAAGCGATGACGTAGCTGTCATCGCCGATTCCTAAGTCGCTCATAACGCCGGCGAATTTGTCTGGCGGTAAGATAAAGGTGGGGTTATCGGGGTCTTTCAGGTATCTTTTCGGCTCCGGCAGGACAGGATGGGTAAGACAGATGGCGTTCGGCAGATGGGCGCGTTGGTACGATTCCAAGGTATCGCAGTCGACTATTACGATGTTGGGGTCGTCAAGATGTTCGGTAAGCCAGTCTGTTTCAGCCAACAGATCGGAGTTAACGCTTTGTGTCATAACCGCCTCCTCTGGAGTGACATACGTCCCAAAATATGCATCCATAGTAGTGTCGGGCAGTGAAGGCTGACAAGCGCAGGGTTGACACAACCCGCGAGCAGCGGGCACCATGCGAGTGTATGCACGAACGCTTAGACGTCATTAAATACCTGTTCGCCGGCCTTCTTGCTGCTCTAGCGTTAGTTGCCGTCTCTTGCGGCGACGATGATAATAGTCAAACCTTGATAGACACTACGCCAAGGCCATCTGACAACAATTCACCTGGGTTCACGCAGCAGCCAAATTCGTCTTCACCCGGACCGACGATCAACAACGTCGAAAGCGCTGTGCTGACCCAACGGGATGTGCCGCTGGACTTCAGCTTGGTGGAGGACGGCACTTCGCATCTGAGCCTGGACGAAACTTGTAGCCGAGGCAATCCAGCGCCCGAAGCTAAGCAGGAGTGTCTGACCAACATACAGGAATGGGGCCGCCTTGATACCTACCAGGTGATCTTCCGGACCACCAATCAACTAGCGACGCTCTCCGGCACCGGAATGTTCGAGATACTTAACGTATCTTCGGTCCACAGCGATAGTGATGGCGCAAATGAGGCTTACGACTGGGGCAGAGACCAGCTTCAGGCGCGTATTAACCAGGGCCAGGACGCTAGGATGGTAACGGTGCCTACTGTAGGCGAAGAATCGGTGGCGTTCGTCGTAGATAGCACGGACGCCTTGTTCGGTCAACAGATAGAGTTAAGCTATTACTCTATCGACTTCCGGCAGGGTAACGTCTTGGTAAGGGTCGCCACGGTAGCGCCGAAGGTGCTAGCAAAGGTGGACGATGTCCTCGCGCTGGCTAGAATTGTGGACGAACGTATCAAACGGGGTGGCGCTCAGCCCCAACCGGCCGCATCGCCATCACCATCCACATCTCCGTCTCCAGCTGCTACTCCTACTCCTGCTTCCTAGCCGTTAGGCGTTCTAGAGACAAGCCCTTCTTCAGTCTGAAGATGCCAACTGAGGCGTCGCGGGAGTTGAAAGCGTCGGCTCCGTTGTTGCCGGTATGGCCGTAGTCGGTGCTGGTGTCGGCGTCGGTTCCGGCGTCGGGGTAGGTACCTGCGTAGGAGATGGTGTGGGTTCCGCTGTGGGAGTTGGCGTAGGTGTTGGCACAGCGGTCGGCTCGGCAGTAGGCGTTGGCGTGTCGGATGCTACAGGCGTAGGCTCCGGTGTTGCCACTGGGGTAAAGGTTACTACCGTAAGCAGCGAGTTCGCTAAGTCACGCCCCTCTGTCGTAAGAGTCAAGGTGTTTTCGACTTCGGTCGCGATCTCCGGCGACGCTACTTCGATCGCCCTCGTTAGTATTTCATGTTGTCGCGTCGTGACATCGATTACCCGGGCGACCGTTGTTTGCGGGGCCGATTCGGCGCGTCCCAGCCCGTATACCAAGGCGTTGGTTGTATCCTTAAGCTCAGTGATGACCTCCGGCTGTATCTGCTCCCCCTGCTCGACCGAGAAGGCTAGTTCCGTCAAGAGGTCTTCTACCTGGTTGAGGAGCTGCGCATACGCTGCGTCTCCGACCACCGGGTTAGGAGTCTGCGCTGAGATGACGAACGTCCCGGATCCCCTGGTTTCCGAACCCTGGGATTCTTGAGATGCTACAGCGGCAACCAAGCCCAAGACTACAACGCCCGCGCTTGCCAAAGCGACGGCGCCCCAGCGCAAAGC
>WHTN01000005.1 GCA_009377715.1 Dehalococcoidia bacterium
GAACTAGCGGAGGGCGTGAAGGAAGGTTAGGCCCGATGATCTTCAAAGCCGCAGGCTCTAGTCCTAAGCCGTTCGCGAAGGCCAAATCAGCCTCAGTGATGCGTTGAACATCGCGGGGAGCTGGCTCGAACGTGTGAGGATCTGCTCCGGATGGTACCACTGAAAAAACTTCAACGCGATCGCCGCCTACCTCTCCTACGATATCGTCCAGGACACTGAAACTAGTAACGACTTGAAGCTTAGACGATGAGTTTTCCTCGTCGCTACACGCGGAGGCAGCCAATAACATTAGACTTGTGAGTAATACGATGGGGCTAAACTGGATAAGGCTTCTCATGTAGGTTCGTCCTCCAAATGATACTAAGTCTCATATATGGGCAAAAATTAAAGGCTAGACTGCCTGCAACTCCGGCTTGGCCACCCGGCAATCGCCGCAACGCCCATAAAACTCGAGCCAGTGTCCTTCAATAGCGTAGCTGGTCTGATTTGCCAGCCGCGTTAGCATCTCGGCTACTACACAATCCTCCATGTCCTGTACTCCGCCACATTCTACGCACACGAGGTGGTGATGATGGCCGATGCTGCTCAGCCGGTAGTGTAAGTTGCCATTCTCAAGCAGAACCCGGCAAACAACGCTGGTGTCTTGCAATAGCTTCATCGTCCGAAAGACGGTGGCTCTTCCTGCCCAGCGTACCTGCTGGCAGATATCGTCGATAGCGAAATGCCCGCGCTGACTCAGTACCGCTGCGATCACTTCACGCCGCGAGGCGGTATTACGGTATCCAGTCTCTTCAAGCTGCTGTACGATCTCTTCAAGCTTAGGCATGGTGTTTATTGAGACGAAGTATCAGTTAGTTAGCCTAGAGTAGCATCGGTTCTGCGATGTGTCAAGGAGCGGTACTTTAAGGGATGCCCCTCGACAAGCTCGGGGTGAGCGGAGAAGAAATTCCAAGCCGCTCATGGTGAGCTTGTCGAACCACGAGCGGCTTAACTGCTCGCTTTAGAGCCGCGCCTCCTTGAGGCGTCGAAAAATAACTGCAAAATAAATTCTGCAGCTTAGCTGCAGATTGAAATCCGCAGGCTGTTTCCAGTCGCTGGCCTATTAGCGCGAGTTCTCGGCGTAGAGTACTAGTTCGGAGGTGGGCCAAAGGACGGTAGCCCCCTTATCCTCAATGCTGACGCCGTAGCCGGAGAAGGGCCCATGTAAGCCTTGCTGGGCTAGGTCTACTCCATGTAAGCCGACGCCGTTCCAAGAATAAAAGCTGCCTCCGCTGTAAGCTTTACCTTCGTGGAAAAACCAGAGGTGATAGACCTTTCCTTCCGCCAAAGAAGGAAGATTAGTGCAGGTCAACCCGCCGGTGCCATTTTGCGGGCTGTAAAAATAAGCGCCTTTCGCCTTAACATCCTGATTCTTGCTCCAAAGCTGCACTGTACGCACGTCCGGCGCTGTAAGGGTCGTGAAGATGGTACTCTGTTCGCCTAAAAGTGAATTATAGTCCTCGAACTGCTGGTCCATGCTTACTAGGCTAGTGCTTATCTCCGCCTGGCGCGATCCCACGAATTGGACCTGGCGCTGGACTCCGCCGACATCGTCGTCAAGGTCGTTTACTCGCGATTGCAGGCTATACGACCATATAAGTGAGCCAATAGCGAAAGCGAGTAGCAGAGACGCAGCTATAGGTAGAGCTGCTTTCGCCAACCGACTGCGTAGCGTTGCCTGTCGCGCTTCAGCCCAGTGCTCTGCCGAAGACAGTATCCTCTGTCTCACCTGCGGGTTCGGATTCCAGAGCGGAACGCCGAATGGAAGTAGGCTGGCTACGTGATTAGCTTCGTCGAGCAGTTTCCGGCAGTCGGAGCAGCCGGCCACGTGTTCCTCTACCGCCCTCGCCTCTTCAGGCGTCAGCGCCCCAAGGGCATAGGCATCTAGGGCTTCTCTAACTTCTTCGCAGCCCATCTTCTCTACTCTTCTTCTTCGTCTTTCAAAAGGGGTTTCAGTTTTTGCATACCCAGGCGGATACGCGTCTTCACGGTGCCGAGCGGCTGGTGCAGCAAGTTTGCTATCTCTTGTTGCGTAAGTCCGCGGAAATAAGCTAGCTCTATGGGCTGGCGCTGTTCCGGTGGAAGTTTGGCCAGCGCCCGTATGATAATGCGGCGTTCATCGTTAAGCTGGACGTCACCAGCGGGGTCGTCGGAACTAACAGCGCTTAGGCTATCTTCGACGTTCCACGACGGCAGCGTCTCGCGCTTCAGGCGACGGCCTCGCGTCCGCAATTCATCGATCGCCCGGTTGCGCGTCACGCTCAATATCCATATAACGAAACGTCCGCGCTGCGGGACGTAATTCTCCGGCCGCCGCCACAAGCGGAGGAAGACCTCTTGCATCACGTCCTCTGCAGTCGATGGGTCGCTCACGATACGCAATGCCGTAGAGTACACCAGGCTGCTGTAACGGTCATAAAGCGTTTCGAAAGCCCGGAGGTCCTGCTGTAGCAGCCGTTCGAATAGCTCACCCTCTTCTGCTTCGATGGCAAGCTTCGAAGCAGAGTATGCTTCAGGACTCGCTTGGCGGCGTCGAAACTCTTCCATAGTTATCGTTCAAACGACCTACGCCTTTGCAATGAATACGTCCCGTAATGGCTAAATGGATTCGTACCAACTACAGCAAGCATAGTTGGTGGAAGTTGCCGTTCGGAGGGCGTTGTTGCTATCGACTAGAAGCCTCGTTCCGATAGCATAGCGCACAGGTCGGCGGTGCGGCAGGCATAGCCCCACTCGTTGTCGTACCACGAGACCGCCTTGACCATGTTGCCGCCGATGACCATCGTGCTCGGCCCGTCGATGGTGGAACTGATCGGGCTGCCCTTGAAGTCGATGCTCACCAACTCTTCGTCCGTGTAGTCGAGGATGCCTTTAAGACCGCCTGCTGCCGCGTCCTTGAAGGCCTGGTTCACCTCTTCCAACGTCACTTCACGGTTCAACGTAGCCACGAAGTCACACACGGAGACGGTGCTCGTCGGCACACGGAAAGCCATGCCGTGTATCTTACCTTTGAGGTCGGGTATCACCAGCGTGACAGCCCTTGCGGCGCCTGTGGAGGTCGGGATGATGTTCATCGCAGCGGCGCGGGCGCGGCGGAGGTCGCTGTGGACGGTATCCAGGATACGCTGGTCGTTCGTGTAGGAGTGGACGGTGGTCATCAGACCCTTCTCGATGCCGAAAGCATCATGCAGCACCTTCACCACCGGCGCTATGCAGTTCGTTGTGCAGGAGGCGTTGGAGACGACCTGATGACTTGAAGGGTCGTACATCTTGTCGTTGACGCCTAGCACTACCGTAAGGTCCTCATTCGTCGCCGGCGCCGAGATGACGACTTTCTTTACGGAATCGCGAATGTGGGCGCGAGCTTTTTCGGCGTTGGTGAAGAAGCCGGTCGACTCGACAACTAGGTCTACGCCGAATTCGCCCCAGGGTATCTTGGCGGGGTCGCGTTCCGCCAGCACGTTGATGCTGTGGCCGTCCACCATGATCGCATCTTCAGTGGCTTGAACTTGAGCGGGATAGCGCCCGTAATTGGTGTCATATTTCAGGAGGTGGGCATTAGTCTTGGAGTCTGTGAGGTCGTTGACTGCAACTACCTCCAAGTCGTTCCCGTGGTATTCATCCATCGCCCTGAATACCTGCCGGCCGATGCGGCCGAAACCGTTGATGCCGATTCGCGCTGTCATCTATCACTTACCTCCTTATTAAAGCCGAACTGTCTGCTAACAGTATAACTATCGGGCCTCTTCTTGCTCTTCCGCCTCTTCCTCGCGGCGGCGCATCTCTTCTTCGATCTCATCCTCATCCGTGCGAAGACCGCCCGACTCCGTCGTCTGGAGTTTTGCCTGGAGGCGATCGTCTAGGATGCCGTAGTAATCGAGACCGAGGTAGTGTAGCGGCTTGTCGTCATCATCCTCCAGCACCCAGGTATCGCCGAACGCCTCCTTCTCGACGGTTACTGCCACCACTCTACCTATGAACAGCGTATGGTCGCCCAAGCGCAAGGCATCCTCCAGACCGCATTCGATATAGCCGACGCAGCCTTCGAGGAGAGGGGCATCGACTTTACGGGCGTTGAACGTCGGTATTTTGGCGGCTTCGATCTTCTGGATCTCACGGCCGCTCATTACGCCGAAGTACTGCACGTGATTGAGCAAGCGGCGGCTCGGGATGTTGAGGGCGAACTGTTCGCTGAAGCGGATCATGTCGTGGGTATGGCGGGAAGCATGGACAGCGATACCCACGAACGGCGGGTCGATGGAGAGCGGCATGCTCCAGGCGACGGGCATGACGTTAGAAGTTCCGTGCCAGCGGGTTGTTACTAATAGCACCGGAGCGCCACCCAAAAGGCGCCGGGCATCCTGCTCTGAGAGGCTATGTCTCATGAGTCATCGGCATCTGCCTGTTCGACTTCACCATTATAGCATGCGATATCATGCACGAACGGATGGCCCGCGCATGATATAATGCACTTAATTTCTGGGTAAAGGACGGTACAAAATGAGGACATTTCAAATTCTTCTTCTGGCTGTCTCTCTTGTAATCTCCGTTGCGGCAGTGAGCCTCCTCAACCAGCGCTCGTCTCAAGCTGAGCCAATTATTACCGTGACGTTGTATCCGGGCTGGAACGCTTTCTCCTATCTCGGACCTACAGACGATGTAGAGTCGGCTCTGTCGGATATAGACGGCCAGTACGAAGTGGTCTGCTGGCTGGATGCGTCCCAACAGGACTGGGATTGCTACGATCCGAGTGGACCAATGGCGCTTAACGATCTGCAAGAGTTAGAGCAGTATTTGGCATACCTTATCTTCATGAATGCGCAGGCGTCGATCAGCTTCGATCTCGGCATTCTTACGCCCACTCCTACGCCGACACCGACTGCGACTCCTACCGACACGCCTACGCCGACACCGACTGCGACTCCTACCGACACGCCAACGCCGACTCCGACTGCGACACCGACCGATACGCCGACCCCTACGCCTACTCCAACGGCGACCCCTACACCCGACGCTGGGCCAGGTTAGTAAATGCCTTGTCGCGGAGATATATATTTGGAACTTGGAAAGAAGATAGATAAGACGGGTAGTGCGAGACTGAGCTACGCTGGATCGGTGGCTTGGTCCACCGCTACTGCCTGCTCCAGCATCTGGGTGACATTCGCCATATCCCTTTGCCATAATATGGTTGGAGAATACATGCCATGGCAGCGGTCAAGAAAAAGCAAATGATGTACAACGTAATCTTGGAACCTGCCGAGGATGGAACCTATACCGTGTATGTCCCAGCCCTTCCGGGGTGTGTATCTCACAAGGGGATACGGAAGCGGAAGCACTAGAAAACATACAGGACGCCATTGTTATGTGGCTCACAGACCTTAATGAAGAAGTGGAGAAGGAAATATCAGCCCACCGCACTTGTGTGCGGCGGGTTGAGGTCACCCTTTGACCCGGTTGCCTCGGGACCTCTCTTGGCAAGAAGTCGTTTCCGCGCTGGCTAGAGCCGGATTTGCCGTTCGTGAAGGAGCAAAGCATACCGTCTGCCGTAAGGGCGCTCTAAGAGTAACTGTGCCGAGGCATCGCAAGATTAGCCTTACAACCTTATCTCGATTGTTAAGCAGGCCGGTATGGCCATAGACGAATTCCAGGAATTCCTATAGGAACACCGCTGCTACGCAGGATCGCTGGCCTGGTCCACCGCTACCGCCTGCTCCAACGCTTCGATGGCGACGGCCACTTGCTCATCGTCGGGTGGGCGGGTGGTCAGGGCTTGTAGCCAGAGGTTCGGTTTGAAGATCAGGCTGACGATCGTGTTGTGCTGAAACGCACCGCCGAAGCGGATGATCTCGTAGGCTATAGCCGCGATCACCGGTATCAGCGCTATCCGCGAAATCACCCATAGCCAGAGCGGCGGCGTGCCGAGCAGCGAGAAGACGACGACAGACACCACGACTACCGTCAGTAGAAAGCTCGTACCACAACGGGGGTGGGCTGTGCTGTGCCGTTGCACCGACTGGATCGTAAGCGGGTCGCCCGCCTCGTAGGCGTGGATCGCCTTGTGCTCGGCGCCGTGATAGGCGAAGACGCGCTTAACGTCCGGCAAAAGACCGATTAAAGACAGGTACGCTAAGACCACGCCCAGGCGAATTAGCCCCTCCGCAATTACTACGGCTAGGTGCTTGCTGATGTGATCTTCAATCCAGTGCGTCAAAAATACCGGCCCTGCGAAGAAGATGCCGCCGGCTACCAGGAACACCGCCGCGAGCATCCACCAGACGGATGCTGGGCTTATCTCCTCTTCTTCATCGCCTGTGGCCACGCTGGCTGAATACAGCAGAGCGCGCGTGCCGAGGTTGAGCGTCTCCCAGAGGACGATAATGCCCCGCACCAGTGGCCACCGGCGCAGCGGGCCCGTATAGATGCCGCCTAAGCCCTCGGCGCGCATGGCTATCGTTCCATCCGGGCGCCGGCAGGCGATGGCGAATGCCCGCTGCCCGCGGATCATCACACCTTCAACTACAGCTTGTCCGCCGTAAGAGCGTGCTCGCGCTTGGGCCATAGACGTCTTAATGCGGGGAATTATTGTTCGTTCGTCTGGAGACCGTAGCGGCGCAAGAAGCGCTCGACGCGGCCTGCCGTATCGACGATGCGTTGCTCGCCGGTGAAGAACGGGTGGCAGTTGCTGCACACCTCTACATGCAGCCGCTCGTTCGTCGAGCGGGTCTTGAATGTGTTGCCACAGGCACATACGACCGTGGCTTCTACGTACTCGGGGTGAATGTTAGCTTTCATAATCTCTATTCTACTAAGTAAACACTTGCCTTACGTCGACCGTATTTATTGTAAGGCTCGAACTTAACGCGGCCATCGACCAGTGCGTAAAGCGTGTGATCGCGGCCGACCCCTACGTTGCTGCCTGGGTGGATGCGTGTCCCCCGCTGCCTCACGATGATCGTGCCGGCGTTAATTACCTGTCCATCGAACCGCTTTACGCCGAGCCGCTGCGACTGGCTGTCGCGGCCGTTGCGGGAGCTGCCTCCACCCTTCTTGTGAGCCATTACTTATTCACCTTCCTCTGCTGGGGTCTGGGTTTCAGCCGCCGGCGTCGAACTTGCCCTAGGTGACCGCCGACGTGGAGCCGCGGCTGCTTTAGCCTCCGGCTCGCTGCCGGTGAGGACTTCGCGTATCATCAAGCGGCTATACGGTTGCCGGTGCCCAGTCTTCTTGCGATAACGCACCTTCGACTTGTATTTGAAGACCGTAATTTTGTCGGCACGTCCATGCGAAACGACTTCCGCAACGACTTTTGCCTTTTCCAGTTCCGAACCATCGAAGACCGCGTCATCGCCTTCGCCGACCATGAGAATATCGGTCAGCTCAAGCCGTTCGCCTACGGCCGTAGAAACCGTCGGTACGTCTAACGTCTGACCTGGTTGTACTCTAAACTGCTTACCGCCTGTGCGGACTATCGCGTAAATTTCTTTGCCTCCTGATAAGCTTGCCTTAGCATTCTAGCAGCGCTCCAGTTTGAGCGTCAATTGTTGTACATAACTTCGCCTAAAGCTCTCAAGGCCTTAGGCGAAGTTGCTGGCTTCTTACTTGTCCAGTGAGATGTTGGACTGTTGGCCGCCCCAAGCCAGTCCAGGCTTCTGCCCTGTTGGACGGGCGGCTGGCTTCTCTTCATCCTGCGGCTCTGAATCTTCAGGTGGCATCACAGATCCCTCCGGCTCGCTCGGCACCAGCTCCTCGCCGGGCGCAGCGTTAAATAGCGCCTCCAGATCCTTACCCTCTACCGACTCACGGTCCATCAAGTACTTAGCTATTTGTTCTAACTTGGGCCGGTTGTCAGTGAGAATGGAAAGGGCCGTCGTGTAGGCCTGATCGACTATCCGTCGCACCTCATCGTCGATCTCTTCAGCGACCTTCTCACTATAGTCGCGCTGCTCAGAAATCTCTCGTCCAAGAAATACCATCTCCTCGCGGCGACCGAAGGTACGCGGGCCGAGCCTCTCGCTCATACCCCAGCGGGTGACCATCTGGCGCGCGATCTTGGTGGCACGCTCTAGGTCGTCAGATGGGCCCGTCGTCTTTTCGTCGAAGATGATCTCTTCAGCGGCCATACCGCCGAGGCTGGCCGCTAGCATGGCGGTGAACTGCGAGCGCGTGCCCAGGTAGCGGTCCTCTTCGGGCAGGAAACGAGTGTAACCACCCGCCATCCCGCGCGGGACGATCGTGATCTTGTGAACTGGGTCGGCGTTGGGCAGCATATGCGCCACCAGCGCATGTCCTGCCTCGTGGTGAGCGACTATCTCCCTCTCCTTTGGGGAGATCACGCGGCTTTTACGCTCCGGCCCAGCGATGCCCCGATCGATCGCTTCTTCGAGTTCTGGCATGCCGATGCGTTTCTTATTCCCTCTGGCCGCCAAAATTGCCCCCTCGTTGACGAGGTTGGCTATGTCAGCGCCAGAGAAGCCATGCGTCTGTTTTGCTAGTACGTCCAGATCGACGTCCTTCTCCAAGGGCTTGCCTTTGATGTGAACCTCCAGAATGGCCCGTCGGCCCTTAATGTCCGGACGGTCGAGCACAACCTGCCTGTCGAAGCGCCCTGGACGCAGCAGCGCCGGATCCAGGATGTCGGGGCGGTTGGTCGCCGCCATAATTATGACGTTCGTGTTGGTATCGAAGCCGTCCATCTCCACCAGGATCTGGTTCAGCGTTTGCTCTCGTTCGTCGTGGCTGCCGCCCAGGCCAGCGCCACGGTGCCGTCCGACAGCGTCGATCTCATCGACGAAGACGATGCATGGCGAATTACGCTTCGCCTGGTCGAACAGGTCGCGGACGCGGGAAGCGCCCACGCCGACGAACATCTCCACGAATTCGGAACCGCTTATGGAGAAGAACGGCACGCCCGCTTCGCCGGCGACGGCTCGAGCGAGTAGCGTTTTGCCGGTGCCCGGAGGGCCGAGAAGCAGGACGCCGCGCGGTATGCGGGCGCCCAAGGCAGCGAAGCGCTCTGGGAACTTCAAGAACTCTACGACTTCTTTAAGCTCCTCTTTCGCTTCTTCGGCGCCAGCTACGTCGTTAAATGTTACCGTGGGCCGGTTGCTGGTAAACATACGCGCCCGGCTCTTCCCGAAGCTCATCGCCTGGGAATTGGAGCCTTGCGCTTGGCGCATGAAGAATAGGAGGATAGCGCCAAAAATAATCAAGGGCAGGAAGTTGATCAGAACACCGATCCAGCTGCCGAAGCGGCTGCCTTCCTTGACCACTACATCTATGGCCTCGATGTTAGTCCTTACCGTTGGACTTTCCTCGGAGGCCTGCTGTAAGAGCTCGGTAAGGCTTGCCCCCTCTTCTTTTCGGGAATCGAAGACCTGCTGGTCTTCGTAGGTAACCTTTAAATTGTCGCCATCTATCTCGATTTCCTGCACTAGGCCGGCTTTTGCATCCGTTAGCACTTGGTTTAGCGGGATGTCGTCATTCGACGAGCCGGAAGGAAACACGGAGATCACGATGGCCACGATTAACACCACCACCAGGAGGTATAAGAAGCCACTTCTGAGCCACCGTCCAGACATTTTCACCTCTGAGAAATATGCTAAAACGTCGAGAAGACAATTCTCCCCGTAGTGACAATTATAGCAGACAGGCCTTGAAAAACCAAACTTCGTTTAAGTTTGAGGCTGGGGGGTCGCGGAAGCCAGCACCCCAGCCTGAGACCAGTTCTCCTTCGGCACATCTTCGAATATTACGAACGTCGCCTCCGGGGTGGTTTTAGCGATGTTTACCACCGCATCTGTGATCACTCGCGCCAGCTCCTGCTTCTGCTCCACGGTCCGCCCCGGCCACATCTCTATTCGAACGATCGGCATAGTATTCTCCTTGATAGTGTGTATTGCCTTTCATGCGAATAATAGCACAGCTACTGAGAGGCAAAGCTTTGGGTGAACGGATACTATTTCCTCCTTCCTCTTCCTTCTTCTTCCTTCCTTCCGTACAATTGCGGCGATGACAGACGTCTGCATACCCGATTTCAAGTTCGAGATCGACGCCTGGAGCCAGGGAGCGTTGCGGGTTGCGGGTGTGGACGAAGTGGGCCGTGGCCCGCTGGCCGGGCCGGTGTTCGCGGCGGCCGTAATATTGCCGCACTTCGCCAATTACGACTGGCTTTCTGATGTCCGCGATAGCAAAATGCTCACGCCTTTGGCTAGGGAGCGGCTTGCCGAACGGATCAGAAGTCACGCTCTGGTGGGCGTGGGAGCTGTATCGCACGAGGAGATTGACGAGATCGGCATCGGCGTTGCGAGCCTCCGCGCGATGCTGCTAGCGGTCGAAGCGTTGCCGGCTTCACCGGATTGCTTGCTGATAGACGGCCGCTTCACGATTACGGGCGCGTTCTTGCCTCAGCGGGCGGTCATAGATGGTGATGCTCTCTGTCTGTCTGTCGCCTGCGCCTCTATCGTAGCCAAAGTCGAGCGCGATCGATTGCTGGTCAAGCTAGATGTTGAATATCCGGGGTACGGTTTCGCCTCCCACAAAGGGTACTCAACGCCAGAGCATCGCGCCGCTCTACAACAGCTTGGCCCCTGCCCTCTCCACCGGCGTTCTTTTTTGCCGATAAGGCTCGCCTTAGCTCGAGGGGTATGAGCGAACGGCGGCGTTTCGGCGACTCCGGCGAAAGGCTAGCGGTCGCTCATCTTGAGGCAAAAGGATACAGCATCGTCGAACGTAACTTTCGCGTCCGCGAGGGAGAGATCGATATTATCGCCGCACGTGATGATGTCTTGGTTTTCGTAGAGGTGCGCATCCGGCGCGGAGATTCGGCCGGCACTGCCGGCGAGTCGATTACGCCGGCCAAACGAAAGCGCCTGTTAGCGCTTGCCGACGCCTATAACCAGCAGCGGGACGGCTTACCGGAGCAGCGCCGGATAGATGTGATCGCGGTGGATTTAAGCCTGAATGGGCGCCTCTTACGCATCGAACATATCGAAAACGCGGTCGATGCTTCTGCCTAAGCTGTTGTTGTGCTCGTTTTCAGATGACATGAGGGAAGGGTTAGAATAAACATTTTTGGACAAGCCCAGGACTATTGTCAGGACGTTACGTCCTCGTTATCCTAAATTGAGAGGCCCGACCGTATAAAAACTAATGCCTATCTATGAATTTCGCTGCAACCAGTGTAAAAGGACTACTAACGTCTTTCAGCGTAGCATCAACGCTACCGTTAATCCCGTTTGTGAGCATTGCGGTAGTGACGACCTTTTTCGCTTAGTCTCTCGCTTCGCTATAATGCGGTCGAATATGATCATGGACGATGCCCTATCCGATCTCGACGCCGTAGACGAGAACGATCCGCGCAGTGTCGCTCGCTGGGCGCGGCGCATGCAAGCCGAAGGTTATGGCGGTGACATAGGCCCGGAGTTCGATCAAATGATCGAACGGATGGAAGCAGGCCAGACGATGGACGAGATCGACGCCGGCGATGTTGGTGGCTGGGACGATGGTCTCGGGGACGAGTGACGTTAGCGCTCTTTGCATCTGAGGCAAGTCCTATCGAAACCTCTCCGGCAGGACTGCAAGACTTGGGCGATAGCATCCGTCTCCGGATGGATGCTCGCCACGCCGCTCGCGAGGAAGCCATAGCGCCTTGCCGCACAGAGATCCGTCACTCGGCCAACGCAATTCGCGCCCTTCATCGGTCGGAGTTTCGCCAGGCCGAAGAACTGTTGTCGGCAGCGGAGCAGCTATTGGATAAAGCTCAGGAGGCTTTGTCAGCCCATCCGGATATTTTCCACGCTGGTTTTGTTCACGACGCGCAGAAGGAGTATGCAGAGGCGTGGTTAACGCTCGCCCTGGTAACCGGGCGCCCTCTGCCTTCGCCGCAACACTTACGGGTCGGGGATGCAGCTTACTTAAACGGAATGGGGGAAGCGGTGGGCGAGCTCCGGCGTTACTTACTAGATAACTTGCGCCAAGGAAAGATCGCTCGCTGTGAAGCTATCCTGGTGACGATGGATGACATCTATAACCTCCTGACGACGATGGATTATCCTGACGCTATCACCGGCGGGCTGCGCCGTACGACCGACAACGTGCGCGGAATACTCGAGAGGACTCGCGGCGATTTTACCTCTGCCGCTCTTCAGGATCGGTTGGCTGAACGGCTGAGCGCTGTTAGAGACCATCTAGACCGTCAGAATCTATAGAAAAAATCTTTAATTCATGCAGGGAATCTTGACAGCGTAGAGCCGATTCCGTACATTTGCTAATGGGAGAGGTGATAAAGAAACTTGCCAAATAATAATAATAGGACTCCAGTCCCAACAACAAGAATTAACGAGAAAATAAGGGTACCGGAGGTACGTCTTATAGGGCCGGAGGGTGAGAACCTGGGTGTGATGCCAACTAGCCAGGCCCTTACCATGGCGCGGGAGTCCGATCTCGATTTAGTGGAAGTCGCTGCGAACGCTAACCCTCCTGTATGTCGCATCCTGGATTTCGGTAAATTCCGTTATGAGCAGTCCAAGAAGGAAAAGGAAGCTCGTAAGCATCAGCACGGCATGACCATGCATGAAGTGAGGATGTCGCCTAAGATCGGCGAACATGATATGGCCTTCAAGCTAAAAACGGCGGAGCGGTTGTTGAGCGAAGGCGATCGCGTTAAGGTCACAGTCCGCTTTCGTGGCCGAGAGATGGCTCACCTGGACATAGGCCGGGACATCCTTAATCGCGCTTCCGACAAGCTGAAGTCTGTAGCGAGCGTGGAGAGGCCGCCAAACCTTGAAGGCCGCTTTATGAGCATGATCATGGTGCCGACTGTGAAGAAAACGACAATAAAAGCTAAGAATGAAACTGAGGAGCGAGAAGTTGCCGAAGCAGAAGCTTAAGAGCCATTCGGGCGCCAAGAAACGTATCGGAATGACAGGGAGGGGAAAGTTCATGCGCCCCAAGGGTAACCAGAGTCATTTGCGCACGCGGCGTTCCAACCGTGCGAAAGGGCTGTACGACGAGATGTTGCCCGTATCCCCCAGCGCTGTTAAGATGCTCAAGCGTGTGCTGCCGTACGGAGTACGGTAGCACAGAAAGAACATCTGTAGGGACAGAGCTAAAGCTCTGTCCGCCGGTTTGGACAAGACGTGAAAGTCTGTCCCTACATAAAAACTAGAGGTATTCCATGAGTAGAGTTAAACGGGGCGTTACTGCCCGTCACCGACATAAGAAGATCATAGCCCTAGCGAAGGGCCATCGTGGCGTCCGGCATCGCCTGTTCCGCAGAGCGAACGAATCGGTCCTGCACGCTCTGGACTATTCGTACGAGCATCGCCGCGAGCGTAAAGGCCAATTCCGCCGGCTTTGGATCGCGCGCATCAACGCTGCTGCCCGCGCTAACGGTATCACTTACGGCAACCTTATTAACGGCCTGAAGCGGGCGGGCATTGAACTCGACCGTAAAGTTCTCGCCGATCTTGCAGTTCGGGATGCCAGCGCCTTTAGTAAGATAGCTGAAAGCGCCACTCGCCGCAGCTAGCTAGCCCTTAGCTTTTAAAAGAAAAGACGGCATTACGTCGTCTTTTTCTTTGCTTAACTATAGCGATTAATGCTAATATACGTATGCACCATTGCTGTATATATGATAACCTGATCGCAAATGCTCCCGCGAACTTTAGTCCTGTTCTCACTCATCGCCGTCACAGTCCTTGGCGTGCCCTATACGGCCCGCCCGTCCGAAGCCGAGCCTATCGTTACCGTGGATCTGGTGGCCGGCTGGAACCTCTTCTCTTACTTAGGGCCTACTATGCCGCTCCCCGGCGCCTTGAGCGAGATCGAGGGCCAATATACTACCGTAGCGACCTTGCAGGGCGAGGAATGGGATAGCTTCGATCCAGCCTCGCCGCCTGAATTAAACGACCTCACCGAATTGATCCAGTACGATGCCTACCTGATCAATATGCAATCGTCTGCCATTCTAAACTTCGACCTCGGCTTAGGGACGCCGTCGCCAACGGCTTCGTCCACGATTACTCCTTCGCCAACGCCTACTAGCACTGTCACAACGACTCCTACAGCCACGCCGACTATTACGCCAACCCCGACATGCGGTTTCGAAGCTGTTAACGCGACCATGTACGAAACGCTTAGTACTCTGCACTTGGTGGGCGAGGTCAGAAACAACAATCCCTTCCACGCGAGGTCGGTTGAGATAAGCGCTATCTTCTACGATAACTTCGGTGAGATCGTGGCTACAGATTCTACATTCGCCTGCCTTAGCATTGTCCCCGCTTTCGACGATTCTCCCTTCCACTTAGTCGATATAAGCGCGCCGGACAACGTGGACAGTTACGTCGTTCGCGTTACCGGTGAAGTCAGCCCTCAAACGCCGCCATCGGGGCTCGAGTTCTCGGAGATCATCAACTTCTACGATAGTTATAGTGCGAGCCATCAGGTACTCGGCGAGGTGGCTAATCAGCACCCAAACGAAACCTACGATTCTGTGAAAGTGTGCGGCGCACTTTACAACTCTGAGGGCGATGTTGTGCGTTCTGGATCGGCGGACGTAAGTCCAGACCTCTTACAGCCTGGCCAGTTCGGCTCCTTCGACTACGTTGAATACAGCACCCAGGATGAGCCGCCCGGCTACCGGCTTTGGCTCGACGCCGTAACTATTGATTAGACGCCGGTAAGCGCTTACTGCCTCAGCTCAGCGCTCAGCTCTTTGCGCAAGCGTTCGATAATGCGATTGCGCTCCCGCTCGACTTCGCCATCCGTCAGCGTGTGGTCGTCCGCCTGATAACTTACCGAATAAGCCAGGGATTTCTTGCCCGGAGGGATAGGCTGGCCAGTATAAATGTCGAAGAGCGTTGCCGTCCGAACAAGAGGGAAGCTCTCGATGGCGGCTTTCACTTTGCCGGCTGGCGTATCCTCGCTAACAACCACGGCTATATCTTCGATAACGGAAGGGAAGCGGAGAATGGGACGATAGAGGCGCACGCCACCGATATGCGGGAGCAAAGCCTCAAGGCTGATTTCGAACAGATAGACCTCCTGGCCGATGTCCCAAGCCCCCGTTACTTCCGGATGGAGTTGCCCGAGCACACCTATCCTCTCGCTTGCAACGGAAACTACGGCGGTTCGACCGGGGACAAGGGCGTATTCTTCGGCGGCCTCGTAAGTCTCTTGCAGGCCGAGGCGGGCTAAGACGTGCTCGACGTAACCCTTCGTGTCTTCGAAGCTTAAAGGCTCGCCATGAGGCTGTCCCCACCGGTCGAGACGACGTCCGCTGACAAGCCCAGCGACCATTTCGACCTCGTGTGGCAAGTCGCCCTCTTGGGCAAGATATACGCGTCCTGCCTCGAAGATCGCCATCGTTTCTCTTCCGTACCGCCTATTCGTGGCCAACGAGTCCAAAAGCGATACTCGTAGAGTCGGACGAAGTTGGTCTTGGTTCTTGCTCATGGGATTCGCCACGCGGACTGGCGGTCGCCAGGATAGTTCCTCCGGATCTACGACTTTGGAGAGTTTCTCCATGTCCACTAGAGAATAGTTGATGACTTCTTGGAGGCCTGCGGCTACCAAGGCGTCCTGTACCATGCCTCGCAGTTCACGGTCAGGCTGCGGCTGAATGGATGGTATCGGTCCTGTAAGGCTCGTGGAGGGTAGTTGGTCGTAGCCGATTATACGGCCTAACTCTTCGGCGATATCGTCCGGTATGCTTACGTCTGTACGCCAGTAGGGGACGCGCACCACGTAGTGGGCTGACGACACCCAGCGGCAGCCATAACCGAGAGCGGTGAGGGTCTGACGCACCTTGGTCGGGGGCAGGTCAACGCCCAGGACGCGTTGCAGCCGTTCACGCGAGACCATGATGCGATGTACGCGCGCTTTGTTGGGATAGACGTCGATAATTCCTTTAGCGGCCCGTCCGCCCGTAAGCCCCAATAAGAGCTTCGTCGCCCGCTTTACGGCCACCATCGCCAGCTCTTGGCTCAGACCCTTTTCGAAACGTATCGACGCCTCTGTTCGCAGACCCAAGGATGAGCTGGTCCGGCGGATGTTGACCGGATTAAAAGTGGCCGATTCGATAAGTATGCTGCTCGTCTTTTGGGTTACTTGAGTGGGGGCGCCTCCTATAATTCCGGCGAGCGCCATCGCCTTACTCGAATCGGCTATCACCAGCATGTCGGCGTTGAGGCTGCGTTCAACACTGTCCAGCGTCACAAGCTTTTCGTCAGAATGCGCTCTCCGCACGACTATTTTGCGATCACCAACGAGGTTGAGGTCGAAGGCGTGCAACGGCTGTCCAAGTTCGAGCATTACGTAGTTGGTGACGTCGACGACGTTGTTAATAGGCCGCGATCCGCTGGCGCTTAGTTTCTCCTGGAGCCATTGTGGCGATGGCCCGACTTTGATGCCCTCTATTAGCGAGGCGCAATACCGGAAGCAAAGGTCGGAGTCAACGATAGCGACGGAGGCCAGTTCGCTTACCGCAGTGCCATCCTCCCAGTACGTATCGAGTGGCTCATGGACTTCGTTGTTGGTAAGCGCGGCTACCTCCCTCGCTGTCCCAAGCACGGAGAGCAGGTCGCCTCGATTTGCCGTAACCTCGGTCTCAAGGATCACGTCGCCCATGTATTGAGCTAGTAGCATGCCTATAGGAGCGTCCTCTGATAGCACGAGGATACCTTCATGCTGGTCGGACAAGCCCAGCTCTCTTTCGGAGCAGACCATGCCCGCCGACTCGACACCTCTTATGACCGCTGGCATGAGTTCCATCGGCTGGCCGCTATGGCCGTCGATCAGCTTAGCGCCCTGGCGCGCGAACGCGACCTTTTGGCCCGCGGCGACGTTGGGGGCGCCGCAGACTACCGTCATACGCTCCCCTTCGCCTAGATCTACTGTCGCCAGGCGGAGTCGGTCGGCGTTCGGGTGGGGGTTGACCTCTACCACATGGGCGACACTTACCTTATCCCAGTTGTGGCCGGAAGTTTCTACGAGGCTTTCCAGGCCGGCGAGCGTTAGGCGGTGGGCCAGTTCTCCGGCCGGCAAAGTGATATCGACATACTCTGAGAGCCACTTGAGTGGTATACGCATCTAAGCCAGCCTTAAAACTGTTCGAGGAAACGGAGGTCGTTCTGGTAGAAGAGGCGTATGTCTTCGATATCGTGGCGCAGCATAGCCACACGCTCGACGCCCATGCCGAACGCGAAGCCGGTATAACGTTCGGGGTCATAGCCGACGTTGGCTAAAATCTCTGGATGCACCATCCCCGCCCCCATTATCTCGATCCAGCCTGCGCCCTTGCAGGTGGAGCAGCCTTCGCCGTTGCAGACGAAGCAGTCTATGGACATGTCTGCGCCGGGTTCTACGAAGGGAAAGTAATCGCAGCGAAAGCGCACGCGCCGCTCCTGTCCGAACAACTGCTGGGCGAATTCGTATAGAGTCCCTTTCAGGTCAGCCATGCTGATGCCCTCATCCACCGCTAGGCCTTCGACCTGCGTCAGCATCCACTCATGGGTAGCATCCGTCGCTTCGTAGCGGTAGCATTTGCCGGGCACAACGACCCTAATAGGGGGCTGCTGGCGTTCCATTACCCGCACCTGGTTCGGCGAGGTATGCGTGCGCAGAAGCATCGGCATACGCCCATCCCGGTGATAGTCGATCCACATCGTGTCCCACATATCGCGAGCGGGATGATGTTCCGGTATGCGCAACGCCTCGAAGTTGTAGTAGTCCCATTCCACCTCCGGCCCCTCCACCGCCTGGAAGCCCATTTTTTCGAAGCAAGCGACGATATCACGTTGTGTTTGCGTCACGGGGTGCAGCCGTCCCATGGGGATCGGCCGGCCCGGCAGCGTCACGTCGATGCGCCCTTGCTGGATGAACGTCTGCACATCCCGCTTGCGCAGCATGTCGCGACGTTCGGCCAGCGCCGTCTCAAGCGCCTCTCGCAAACGGTTGGCCGCGGCGCCGACTTGCTTTCGCTCTTCCAAGGGCAGGGCGGAGAGGCCGCGCAATATCTCTGTGAGGCGGCTGCGCCGGCCGAGGTAATTGACGCGCCAATCCTCCAGCGACGTCTCATCTGCGATCGCGGCAAGGCTATCGTTAGCCTGTGCTTCTAGGGTTTGCAGTTCACCGGTACTCATGAGCAGCTTCCAGCATTATAGGGAGACCAAAAAACGCGGTCAATGCGTTGCATGGGGGAGTCCGGGGCGCACAGCCGTGCGCCCCTACGTTACGCCGTCGCGTACATCGTAGGCCTAAAATAGCCGCGTGTGTAGGGGCACGGCATGCCGTGCCCCTACGTTTCGCAACGCACCTTCGCCGCACAGGACTTGAACTTCCAATTTCGCTATCCGAAGCTGCAGGATTCATCCCCCAGTATATTCCATTCTCATCCGCTCACCCCGAGCCTATCGAGGGGTGTGGACGTAACTCCTTAACAAAAACTTAATTTCTTTGCCTATCTGAAGCGCCTTGTCCGCTGTTTTTACGGCTGCTATACTCGCAACAGATAACAATGACAATAGCCGCAAAGACTAAATACGAGACTGTAATAGGGCTTGAAGTCCACGCCCAACTCCTCACGAAGAGCAAGATGTTCTGCTCCTGCAGTGCCTCTTACTCCGACGCGGCGCCGAATACTCATGTCTGCCCTGTCTGCCTGGGTATGCCGGGCGTTCTGCCCGTGATCAACCGCCAGGCCGTCGAATACACGATCATGACGGCATTGGCGCTCAACTGCACTATCCCTGAAAACGCTAAATTCGACCGCAAGAACTATCCGTACCCCGATCTGGTGAAGGGGTACCAGATATCACAGTACGATATGCCCTTTTCCCAAAATGGCTATCTGGACGTTGAGGTAGATGGCGCAACCACGCGCGTTGGTATAGCGCGGGTGCATCTCGAAGAAGATACGGCGCGCCTTCTCCACCGGCAGAATGCCGCCGGCGAAACGTACACCTTAATAGACGTGAACCGCTCTACTGCTCCGCTCATGGAGATCGTTTCGGAGCCCGACATGCGCTCTCCTGAGGAAGCGAGGGAGTACTTCGTTAAGCTGCGTCAGATCCTGCGGTACTTAGGCGTTTCGGCGGCCAACATGGAGGAGGGCAACTTTCGCTGCGACGCTAACATCAGCATTCGCCCTGCCGGCAGCACAGAGTATATGAGCAAAGTCGAAGTAAAGAACATGAACAGCTTCCGCGCCGTTTATCAGGCGCTGCTATACGAGGCCGATAGGCAGGTCGAGGTTGTAGAATCCGGCGGCCGCGTCGCTCAGGAGACGCGCGGCTGGGTCGATGGTGAAGGGCGGACAGTATCGCAGCGCAGCAAAGAGTACGCTCACGACTACCGTTACTTTCCTGAGCCAGACCTACTGCCGCTGAGCATCTCTCGAAAGTGGGTCGAGGAGATAAAAGCTAGCATGCCCGAGTTGCCTGACGCTAAGCGCCAGCGTTTCATGGGCGAATACGGCCTCTCCGAATACGAAGTGAACCTGCTCGCCGAGACACGCGATCGATCGGACTACTTCGAGGCTGCTGTTGCTGCGGGCTCCGGCGAGGGCGAGCCACGGCAAAAATTCGCGAAAGCCGTAAGCAATTGGATGGTCGGTGCGATGGCGCGCCTGCAAAACGCGTCCAACGTTGATATTAGGGATGTTCGCCTGCGCCCAACCTATCTGGCATCGATGGTAGACATGATCGAGAAGGGGGTTATCACGGGGAACATCGCTAAGACAGTATTCGAAGAGATGTTCAACACTGGTAAATCCGCCCAGGACATTATCGCTGACCGTGGATTGATGCCCATTAGTAACTCGGATGAGCTAAAAAGCGTTGTACATAATGTGATAGAAGAAAATCCTAAACCAGCCCAAGATTATCTAGCCGGTAAGGAGGAAGCAGTTAAGTTCCTAGTTGGTCAGGTTATGCGGCAGACGAAGGGTCGAGCAGAGCCGGGCCTGGCTGCAGACCTTTTGCGAGAGGCGCTTGACGCTAGGCGTTAAAACGCAAACGCATGGGACTTAAGATGCTTCGCTTCTTTAAAGACGCCGACTTTATAAAGTGGCTCTATCCGGGCATCCACATAAAACGGTGGTTGCTGCTTCTGGTTGTGGCTGTAGGCCTGATGACTCTGGGCCTTTCGTATGTCTTACGAGAGGCTTATATCTCTGGTTTCACCTTCCCGGCGCCTGTATATTACATAACGCTGCAGTTCATACCCCGCTATGTCAGGGGAGCGATGTACTTCAGCGGTAGCCTTGCGCTCATCGTTTATGCCATGTGGAAGCTAAACGCCACAATCATCTCGGCTGTCGTCCCCCAGCAACATCGCGACGAAAGCTTGGTCAGCTTGCTATATAACCAGCGCTCACTGCGCCGCGGGCCTAGGGTCGTAGCGATCGGTGGCGGCACAGGGCTTTCCACGTTGCTGCGCGGACTTAAGGAGCACACTAGCAATCTCACGGCCATCGTCACTGTAGCCGACGATGGTGGAAGCTCCGGCCGCTTGCGCCGCGATTTGGGTGTTCTGCCTCCGGGCGATCTCCGTAACTGCATCGCCGCCTTAGCGGACGCCGAGCCGCTGATGACTCGCCTCTTTCAATATCGCTTCGCTGAGGGCTCGGACCTAGCTGGCCACAGCTTCGGCAATCTGTTTATAGTCGCCATGTCTGAGGTGACCGGGACGTTTGAGGAGGCGCTCCGCCATACCAGCCGCGTCCTCGCGGTGCGCGGGCAGATCTTGCCATCTACCTTAGCCGACGTCACGCTTTATGCTCGAACAGAGGATGAGCAGACTATCAGCGGCGAATCAAACATCACCGCGTCTGGCAGCCGCTTGAAGGAGGTCTTCCTCCAGCCGTCTAATGTTCAAGCCTACCCAGAAGCGATCAGAGCGATCCTCGACGCAGATATTATCGTCGTCGGCCCGGGCAGCCTCTTCACAAGTGTTATGCCCAACCTGCTGGTTGGTGGCATAAGGCGCGCACTTCTGGTCTCACGAGCGACTAAAGTTTACGTATGCAACGTAGCGACTCAGCCCGGCGAGACCGACATGTTTACCGTCGGCGACCATGTAAGGGTAATGGAGAAGCACATCGGTAAGGGGATTTTCCATAGCGTCTTAGCCCACAGCGACGGTAACTCCGACCTCCCGAAGGAACGTTCTTGGGAGCCCGTAAGGCTAGGTGATGATACGTTGGACGGCGTTCGACTGATACTCGCAGACGTGGTGGATGACCACAACCTGTACCATCACGACACGAAGAAGCTGGCCGCCGCCATAATGCGCCTATACATCGAGCGCGACCAATGGGAACAGAATACCGTTGTCTCCTTCCCGGAGGAGACTGCGACCGCACTCTAGAAGGATCGAAGATACATGGATTTTGTTAGGATACTTAACGTAGCGCAGGTGCTCGTTGCCATAGCGCTGATCACCATTGTTCTGATTCAGGCCAAGGGACGAGGCCTGAATCAGGGAATGGCTGGAGCCGTAGTCCATACTCGCCGCGGCGTGGAGAAGACGATATTTAACTTCACAATCGTCCTCGGCGTGCTGTTCGTACTCGTCTCGGCCATAAGCGTTGCTGCCGCCAATTAGCTAAGCCCCATATCCTCTCTTGACGCCATTTTCAAGCATCGCCAAGATAGCCGCCATTTGTTACCTGTAATGTCTACTCGCGTAGTCTTCATGGGCTCGCCCGAGTTCGCCCTCCCGACGCTCAGCCGCCTGATCGAAAGCGAATACGACATCGTCGGCGTGTACACAGCCCGGGACCGGGAAGCGGGACGCGGTCGCAGGCTTACGGAGTCGCCGGTGAAGCGATTAGCTGTAGCCAGCGGTCTGCCTGTGTTCCAGCCGCCGAGCCTGAGGCCCCCTGAAGCTGTCGCTGAGCTAGAGATGCTGCGGCCCGATCTGATTGTCATCGCCGCGTACGGTCAGATCCTGCGTCAGCCGGTGCTCGACCTGCCCCCCAAGGGCGTGCTGAACGTCCATCCTTCGCTCCTGCCGCGCCACCGCGGCGCCTCTCCGATCCCTGCCACCATACTGGCCGGCGACGATGAAACAGGCGTAACTATTTTGCAGACGGAGGCCGGCGTAGACAGCGGCCCGATCCTAAGTCAGCGCCGCATGCCTATTGAGCCAACCGATACGACCGGCAGCCTCTCGATTAGATTAGCGGAACTCGGAGCAGATCTTCTGATCGAAACGATGCCCGGCTGGTTGGACGGAACGGTTAAAGCTATGCCGCAGGACGATTCGCTTGCGACCTATGCTCCTATGCTCCGCAAGGAAGAAGGCTTGATCGATTGGAGCCAGTTAGCCATCAATATCTGGCGGAAGGTGCGGGCCTATAACCCCTGGCCGGGCGCTTACACTACGCTCGACGGGGAGGTCATCCACATCTGGGATGCTTGGCCCTTGAAGAACGGTTCTGTGACCGAGCTAGGGACTGTAGTCGCGCTCGACGAAGAACAGTCCAAAGGCATCTCTGCTTTCGCGAACGGTGCAGCCTTGGGTGTGCAGACGGGAGATGGCTTGCTGGCAGTGCTCACGCTACAGCGAGCCGGCCGTAAAGCGCTGGCCGCACAGGATTTCCTGCGCGGCCAGCGTGACTTTATAGGTCGGCGACTCGGCGAATAAACGATTTGCGAGCTATTCCTCCTTGCTCTCTTCGCCTTCCTGAGCCGCTTCTACTTCAGCCGCCTCCGCAGCTTCTTCGGCCGCCGCAGCTTCCGCTGCCTCATCTTCGATCGCCAGTCGAGGCGCCTCAACCTTCACTACAAGCGTATCGGGGTCTGCGTGAATCACAACATCTTCCGGGATCGTCAGGTCCCGGACGTAAACGGCCGCATCTATTTGAGTTAGGCGGGAAATGTCGACCTCTATGTGCGAAGGTATCGTTGTCGGCAGCGCTTCTAGGGATACCGTGTCCAGGCTCTGGACGACGATGCCGTTATAGTCCTTGACGGCGGGTGCTTCGCCTGTCAACACGACCCGCACTTCCAAATGGATCTTTTCGGCGAGTGAGATCTCATAGAAATCAACGTGTAGGACGGTATCCGTGGTTGAATGGCGCTGCAAATGATGGACTAAGACCGACCTGGGATCGCGTTCGCCTTCGACGTGAAGTGAAACGATAGTCGTACGCCCCATGCGCCTTAGCGTCTGCAACAGATCCTGTGTCGGCACTTGTACCGCCTTCGATTCGAGGCCATGTCCATAGATATTGGCGGGCGTTATGCCTTGACGTCGCAGCGCATTCACCTTCTTGCCGAGGGTCTCGCGCGGTGCGACTTTTAACTCTACTTGAGTGGTGGTGGTCATTCCTAAGATGCTCCTTGTTGGCCGGTTTCTAAACTATGGGTGAAGCTCACTTCACGCGCACTTGTTGAGTATATCGGAAATCTGTTATCCGTGCATCGTCTCCAGCAACGTAGCTAGATCGTCGGCGTGCTCCTCTTCCATCGCCAAAATTCCTTCCATCATCCGCCGGCTGGTCGAGTCTTGATCACCCAGATAGCGGATCATTTCGCTGTAGGACTCGATCGCCACCCGCTCGGCCACGAGGTCTTCGCGGATCATATCGACGAGCGATTCGCCTTCCTTGTATTCAGCGTGGCTTCGCGCGGAGAGGCCATCGGGGGAGAAGTTGGGCTCTCCACCAAGCTGAACGATACGCGCGGCTATTTGGTCGGCGTGGGTCTGCTCCTCGGACGCATGCTGAAGGAACTCCTGGGCCACCGGCTCGGCGTTGATGCCGGTAGCCATGTAGTAGTGCCGCTTATAGCGGAGCACGCAAACGATCTCGGTTGCCAACGCTTCGTTCAAAAGGCGGATGACCGTTTGTAGGTCTGCCTTATAGCCTTCCGTCACCGCGCCGCGTTCGATATGCTGCCGCGCTCGGTCCCGTATCGCCTGGATGTCCGATAAAAATTCACCAGCCATTTTCTTCCTCCCTCTAATCTAATCGTCCAGCCCAATCCGTCGCCAACTTAAACGAACCGTACTAAAATTTTATTTGACAGCTTCGAGGCTGTCCATCCTAAGATCGATATGGGAGATGGACGTACTCGGCCGTTCGCTGGTCATCGTTGGCATCGTGATCGTCATTCTCGGTGGCCTGGTTTTGCTCGCGAGCAGAATTCCTCTGCTTGGCAATTTGCCCGGCGACTTCTCCCTTAGCCGGCCGGGCTTCAAGTTTTACTTTCCGCTCGCAACGTCGATTCTACTGAGCATCTTGCTCACGATCGTCGTCAACATCGCCATCCGCCTCTTCAACCGCTAATTCGGATAAAGTATGCTGAGTCGGACAGCTGGGATACAGTAACCCTGGCGGGCACAGAATTGGAAGCTGCAGGATTTATCCTGCAGGTATCCCCCTCCCTGATCCCGCTCACCCGAGCTTGTCGAGGGCTAACAATAATTGAGAGGTAAACTGCTATAGTGCATTTGTAGGGACAGACCTTTAGGTCTGTCCGAGCGGACAGGTCTTTTAGACCTGTCCTTACAAGGAGCATTGGATCGAAGCGCAGCAATGTCACAATTTTATTTTTTTGACGTCCCAAAGTAGATTGCTTCGGCCACTTTGGTAACCTCGCACCCCAAGCCTGTCGAGGAGCAAACAAAGCAGCATCCGCGAATTCATAATGCACCCCTCGAAACAACCACGACCCATTCGCCGCCTCGGCGCTCGTATTGTGCTCATCGGCCCAGATGACCACGTGTTGCTCTTTCGCGTCGTAGACGCCGGCCAAGAACTCAAAGACTTCTGGATCACGCCCGGCGGAGCGCTCATGCCGGGCGAAACTTACGAGCAAGCAGCTTTACGAGAGCTATGGGAAGAGACCGGTCTAAGCGGCATCGAATTAGGGCCATGCGTCTGGAAACGCCACCATATCTGGCATTGGGCAGCCAAGGGCGTGACGTACCTCTCGATCGAGCGCTTCTACGTCGCTCGCACGACAAACTTCGACATCAGCCCGTCTATGCTCAACAAGCTTGAACTAACGATTATGAACGAGCACCGTTGGTGGAGCGTGCGAGAGCTTCAGGACGCTGCTGAGACCCATGTCTTCGTGCCGCGGAACATCGCGGAGCTGCTGCCTCCGCTGATCGCCGGTAACTTCACCGGCGAAGCGATCGAGATCGGCGCCTGAATGCTAGAATGAGGTCGACGATGAAGACCGTGCTGCCAACTGCCGTAGTCTGTTGCTCCTAGTGGTACTGGTCGCTTGCAAGGGAGCTACTGTCGAACAAGAGTCAGGGAATGTTGTGCACAATGAGCAGCAGTCAGAAGCAATAGCGGAAACGAACAAAAATCCCTTACAGACAGCAACGACTGGGATCGCTATCAACTTCCCCGTCCCGAATGCCCTGGCTGCCTGCGGCCTTAGCCAGGAAGAACTCACGCAAAAGGTAAGGACTTACGTGGATAACAATTCAGCAAAACTTCAAGCGAAGGGCATCGCTTCAATCGAAGTTATGACTTGTCCAGACGGCACGACCATCGGCGGCTTGCTGTACAAAGCGGCAGGAAACGCCTATGTGCCTCCTGACTATTGTCAGGACAAGATTCGTGAGGCCGTTCAGTCGAAAGAGAAGTCGGTCCCTGCGCCCAATCTCCCGCAGGACTGCTACCCGCCGGCCCAATTTGAGCCTTTCGCTATACCTAAATAAAGCACCGCAAGCATCTTTCCGAGAGCTGTGAGAAAGCCCACGGGAACAAAACCGGGGGCTTTTCCGTCTTAATGGTAAAGGGGAAAAGAGGGATGTTGAGGCGTTGGTACTTAAAACTTTAGCTCTTGCTGCGGTCGCATCTTGCGCCGCGCTGCTCGTCGCCTGCTCGGCAGACGACGAGCCGGGGCCGTCTACGCTGGCTGGCAAGATAGCGCAAAGCGCAGCTTGCAGTCTTGAGCCGCAGTCTTTCCTCGCTTCGCCTCCAAAGCTGCCGTTGCCTTCGCCTGAACCAGGTGAGACATATGCCGAGGAGCCAAGCATTTATATTGCCAACCCCGATGGCTCGAACCGTGAACTGCTGCTTCAAGGTCGCGAACCGGCCTGGTCACCGGATGGCTCTAAGGTAGCGTTTGTCCACAACCAGGACGTGGCCACGGGATTCGGTGGTGTCTACGACATCTCGGTAATTGATGTTGATAGCAGAGCCATTGTAAGGGTGGCGACGGCACATTGGGCCGACCATGATTTCCCTGGGTCTCTGGGCTGGACGCCGGATAGCTGCTTTGTGGCATTCGAGGACGGCGAAGGCACATCACTTACGGGTTATTTGGTACGTGCGGACGGCTCCGAGGCGCCGGTAGCCGTTAGCCAAGGTACGTTTACTTCCTGGTCGCCAACGGAAAATCGGGTTGCTATCCGTACCGAGTCATTTAATATCGATGTTCTGAATGTCGAAACCGGCGAGCGAGAGTCGACCCAGGCCTTTCGGGAGGCCGTTTGGTCTCCCGATGGCGCCAAGCTTCTCTACAGAAGCCGCTACGACAGTGATCATTACATCCTCGATGTCGCCACTGGGCAAGCCCGGCTGATTTACGATCAGCACGTACCATCTATGTATTCTGAAATTGGCGCCTGGTCACCAGACGGAAAGAGCGTGGCGCTGCTTGTCCCCTCTGAAAGCTTCGGCTCTGAGCCGCCCCCGCCAGAACTTTTGGAGAGTCACTGTCTCCCCAGCAAGGCAATAGTCGTTAGCTTAAATAGCGATGCTGAACGGGTCGAATTGGGCAATGCAACGGCACTCGGCGCTCTCGGATCACAGGGTATCGTCTGGTCGCCCGACGGCCAGTTCGTAGCCTTCCGTTGGTATGGGGAGCGGACGATTGTCTTCTACAAAGCGCCGGCGGACGGCTCGGCGCCACCCGAGATGTTTCTGCAGGCCGATGAACTAGCCTGGTCCCCCGACGAGAGCAAACTCCTATTCGTCTGCGGGCCGGTAAACGACAACTGCCCGTAAAGCTGGTACACCGTCGGAAAAGCCCTCGGGAACAAAAACGGCGGCTTTTCCGTCTTATGGGTAAAGGAACGCACAAAGGAGGCCAACGTCATGAAGTCTCATAGGTTTTGTTCTTTCGGCTATCGCTGTCGCAGTTGTAGCGCTAACGGCTCTCGCCTGTAGCGCCAGCGATGAAGAAAGCCCCGCGCCGCAATCAGTCGCTGGCGTAACCATGGACAGTAGCACTAGCTTAGCGGAGTCATCGGGGCTTCCCGCAGGGGAAAGTGCGCCCTCACAACCGGGCCAGACCGCTCCTGTGGCTGGCAGCAGCTCTGGCGATGATTCGTCGCCCGTTTCGGTGGACGGTTTGCAGATAGCCGATCGCAAGATCGTCTATAACGCTAGCCTTGATATGGCCGTCGGCGACGTCGAGAAAGCCGTCGGTGACGTCCAGCGGGTCGCCAGCAGCGCGGGCGGCTTCCTCTCCGCCGCTAACGTGCGCGTCGAGAAGGACGACGAAGAGGAGCGAAAGGTAGCCGATATCACCGTTCAAGTGCCCGCGAGCGCCTATCAGGACGTTCTCGGCCAGCTCCGTGGCCTGGCGACAGAGATAAAGACCGAGACTGCTCAGAGCAGCGACGTAACCGAGGAGTTCGCCGACCTCACCGCTCGCGAGCGCAATCTCGAAGCGACAGAGAGCCGCTACGTGCAGCTTCTCGCTGAGGCGAAGAACATCGGCGAGATCCTGCAGGTGCAGGACCGTATCAATGCCACACGACTGGAGATCGAGCGCATACAGGGCCGCCTCAACTTGCTCAACCACCTTTCGGACCTCGCGACGATCTCCGTCCACCTCGAGCCGCCGTTGGCGGAGGCCGCGACTCCCCCGACCGATAACGCCTGGGACCCGGCGAACGTGGCAAGCAATGCTTGGGAAGCGCTCGTCAACGTCCTGAGGGCTCTCGCGTCTGGGATAATCGTCGTATCGATATTCGCCCTGCTCGTCGTTCCGGTGGTGGCAGTGGCCGCTCTGGCTTGGAAGCGGTTCGGCGTTCAGCGTAGCCAGACGTAGGGAGTAGGAAGAGGGTAATAGGAAGGAGGAAGGGAAGCGCCATCTCGTTCTTCCTTCTCCTTTTATATTGCTTCGGCCGTTGCGCGTTATATAATATCTTCGATCTACTTTGAGAAAGAAGTAACAGCCGAAGCCACCATGAAAGCACCACAAGACTACACGTCTCGTCTTAGGACCATCCTGGTCCCTATAGACAATACCGAGGCAAGCTTAGAGGCCCTTGCCTTTGCCGGCGTAGCCGCTAAGCGCAATAAGGGTAAGGTCTTCGTCATCTACACTATCGTAGTCCACAGGGCGCTCCCCCTGGACGCAGAGATGACGCCCGAAGCACAGAAGGGCGAGGAGCTTCTCTCCCGCGCTGAGGATATAGCCGACGAACTCGATTTCGAAGTCGAGGCGGAACTCCTGCAAGCCCGCGATGCTGGGCATGCCATCGTCGACGAATCGATCGAGAGGAAGGTCGATGCCATCTTTATGGGCGTCGATTATACTGGCCCTCCAGCGGCCTTCCAGCTAAATAGTGCGGCTGATTACGTCTTAAAACATGCCCCCTGCCAGGTCTGGCTCTGCCGCCGTGAGGCACAGGATAAAGAGAGGCGTTAGCATGAAGATAGTGATTATGGGGTGCGGAAGGACCGGCGCGGCCCTCGCGACCCTGCTCGACAAAGACAGCCACGAGGTGACCATCATAGACCTCTCGGCTTACTCGTTTAGAAGGCTGCCCTCGAACTTTCGAGGCGTTACTTTCGTCGGCAACGGCATAGACCAGGATGTCCTGATTCGCGCTGGAATCGAGGAGGCGGACGGTTTCGTTGCGATCACACAGGGAGATAACCGCAACATAATGGCGGCGCAGATAGCCAAAAATATCTTTGGCGTTCAACGTGTGGTTTGCCGCTTGTACGATCCGCTGCGAGCTGAACTCTACACTGAGCTGGGCCTGACGATCTTCAACCCTACGACGCTCGGCGCAGGCATCTTGAAGGATGCGCTTGAAAAGGTGGAGGTCTAAGCATGTATATGATCGTAGTGGGTGGCGGCAAGGTGGGCTTCTACCTCGCCAAGGAGTTGGTGCAGGAAGGACACGAGGTCTTGGTGATCGAGCAAGACGCTGCCCGTACTGCCATCATAACGGAGGAACTTGGCGATATAGTGTTGCGCGGAGATGGCTGCGAGGTAAGCGTGGTGGAGCAGGCCGGCATGAACCGCGCCGATATCGTTATCGCCGTTACCGGCGATGACGAAGATAACCTCGTCATCTGTCAGATCGCCAAGCACCGGTTCGATGTAACCCGTACGGTTGCCCGTATCAACAACCCCAAAAACGAGCGAATTTTCAAGGAGTTGGGCATCACTACCACGGTCAGTGCTACCGCAGCGATCATGGCCGACATCGAACAGGAGCTGCCCACTCACCCGCTTATCCCACTCCTCAGGATTAAGGGTGGCGGCCTGGAGATCGTCGAAGTAAAAATACCTCCCCGCGCTTCCGTTATCGGAAAATCCATTCGTGATCTGCTTTTGCCCCAGCAATCGCTCATATCATTGATCATCGACGAAAACGGCACGCCCCGGGTGCCGACCAACGATACGATTATCCATTCAGGCGATGAAGTTGTGGCAGTCTCCTTGAAGGAGAGCGAAGAGGCGTTACGCTCCGCCCTCACTCGATAGTTGGCTCGCTGTTACTTACCTGTTGAGCGATATGAATAAAAGGTTGGCCTATCTCGGCCCTCCGGGCACCTTCACCGAGGAAGCTGCCCTCCTCTACGACCCTTCGGCGCAGATGCTCCCTTTCCAGAGTTTTGCTGCCGTAGCTACAGCTGTAGGCTCTGGCATGGCCGACGAAGGCGTGATGGCTATCGAAAACAGCCTGGGCGGCTCTGTCATTGAGACGCTGGACATCCTTATCCACGATACACATCTGCTCATCCGCCACGAGCTCATCCTGCCTATTGAGCACTATCTGTTAGTGCGTCCCGGCGCCCAGTCGGAAGAGATCAGGGCCATATTCTCGCACCCCCAGGCGCTGGCCCAGTGCCGCAGATTTCTCGAGAGCTGCTTCCCAAAGGCCGAACTGATCGCCGCCCTATCGACTGCCGGCGCCGTGGAAGAGATGATGGCGAGGGAGGGGGCGGGAGCTGTCAGTACCCCCCGTGCCGCCGAACTTTACGGCGCTCATATTTTGGCGGCCAAAATTCAGGACCAGCAGGAGAATGTTACGCGCTTTGTGGTACTAGGCGCCAAAGATCACCCTCGTACAGGCAACGACAAGACTTCGCTGGCGTTCGGTTTCACCGATGACCGGCCGGGCCTATTGGTATCGGTGCTTCAAGAGTTCTCGAGTCGCGGCATCAACCTTTCGAAGGTCGAGTCCCGGCCGACAAGAGAGCGATTAGGTGAGTATATTTTCTTGGTTGACTTGCTGGGCCACCGGGAAGACCCCGCGATCCAGGAAGCTTTGGGGCTGGTCCGGCAGCAGGCGAGCTTCGTTAAGGTCTTCGGCTCTTATCCACGCTTCGTTACTGGCTAGCGCTTTTCGGTAGCTCGATCTCCAATTCTCCATGGCGTTCGGCATACGCCCTTTTACGCCCTTCGAAGAATTCCCGATATTCTGGCGTGAGGATCGATTCGGTGCTCATAATAAAGGCGTCTTCCATATTATCGGAGTAGTAGCGTGGGCGTACGCCTTTGCGGCTGAAGCCGTACTTCTCGTATAGCGCGATCGCTGGGTAATTTGAGACGCGACACTCCAGCGTCACCGTGTTCTCATTCAGCGCATGGGCCAATTCGATCGTCCCTATTATTAGAAGCTCGCCGATGCCGCGCCTGCGATGGGATTCGCGCACAGCTATGCTCGATATATGAACTTGGTCGACCATTAGCCATATCGCTACGTAGCCACATACCATCTCCATATCATCGATGGCTGGGGTCGCCATTAGATCGCGTACGTCTTTTATGATGCGGGTCAAACGGCCTGCATTCTCCCCAGGCTGTTGCGGCTTTCGATCGACCGCTACCAAATAGCGCGCGAGCCTATTGCTTGTGATCTCGTATCGAAAAGGTATCGGCGGGCGCGTTGTGGGGAACGCCTCTCTGTCGATCTCTCCGGCGCCGTCCGCATCGGCCTCGATCATCGGCCGGAGATGGTAACGTGTCGCTGTCTTCATCTCTTCAAAAACCTTTTAAGCTGATTTGTACCCCGATATAGCGACGTAGAAGTATATTATAGTGACCTCTTTTCTTGACGCAAATAGTGTTTTAGGATTAGCATAAATTTAGAAATATTTTATGAATACTAAACGAGTTCTCGTACGGCTGCTGACCTTCATACGGCCCTACAAAAGAGGCGTAGCACTTGCCTGGATATTCGTGCTCGGGGCGGGCGGCTTTCAGCTTCTAATGCCTTGGCTCGTACGCTGGGCTATCGACTTTGGTCTGGTGGATGGCGGTGATCGCCAGCTTTTGATATTCGCGGCGATAGCAATTATAGGAGCCGCAATTGGGCGTGGCATCTTCTCCTTTGGGCAGCAGTATATGGGCGAATTTATCTCGCAAAAAGTCGCTTACGACGTTCGTAACCGGATATACGACCGCTTGCAAAGCCTCTCATACGCCTATCACGACAATCAGCAGACCGGCCAGCTAATGTCCCGCGCTACCCAGGACGTAGAGGCTGTGCGCATGTTCATCAACTTTGGCGTTTCCCGACTAGCGTACCTAGTGGTACTGCTCATCGCTGTTTTGGGTGTAATGGCTATTGATAACTGGCGTTTGGCCCTGGTGAGTTGGGTCTTTCTACCCGTTTTAGCTACCATCTCTATCATGTCGACTGCGCGCATGCGCCCGCTATGGTTAGCAGTCCAAAACGGGCTCGGCAATTTGGGTACAGTCCTCCAGGAGAATCTCTCGGGCGTACGTGTTGTAAGGGCCTTTGCACGGGAGGCTGACGAGAGCCGCAAGTTTTCAGCAGAGGCCCTGAAGCTGTTCGAGAACTCCTACAACGCGAGTCGTGTCCAGGCCTACACTTCGCCGCTGATGACAGGCGTATGGATGCTGGCCATGGCCTCGACGCTATGGTTCGGCGGCAGGCAAGTGATCAACGGCAGCTTGACAGGAGGAGAGTTAAGCGCCTTCCTACTGTACCTAACCTTGTTGCAGATGCCGGTTAGGAATCTAGGCTGGCTGGTGATGGTAGTAGCGCGGGCCCAATCGGCCGGACAGCGCATCTTCGAAGTTCTGGACGCTGAGTCAGCTGTGAAGGAGAAGCCCGGAGCTATCGAGCTAGAAAGCATCCGGGGTCATGTACGCTTCCAAGACGTCTCTTTCGCGTACGACACTATTAGCCCCGTTCTGCAAGATGTAAACATCGAAGCGAAGGCCGGTGAAGTAGTCGCCCTGCTAGGCCCTACAGGTAGTGGTAAGAGCACGGTTGTTAACTTGATGCCTCGCTTCTACGATGTGACAGGCGGCAAAATTACAATCGATGACATCGACATTCGCGACGTCACGTTCGCTTCGTTGCGGCGCAATATCGGCGTAGTGCAACAAGACGTTTTCCTCTTCTCGGCGACCATTCGTGACAACATCGCGTACGGCGCTATGAACGCAACTCAGGAAGATATCGAGAAAGCGGCGAAAGCCGCCCGCATCCACGATTTCATCGCTGGCCTGCCGGAAGGTTACGAAACTTGGGTCGGCGAGCGGGGCATTACTCTCTCCGGTGGGCAGAAACAGCGTGTCGCCATAGCGCGCGTTCTGCTTATGAACCCCCGTATCCTCATCCTCGACGATTCCACGGCAAGCGTAGATACGGAGACGGAGTACCTCATCCAGCAGGCGCTGCACGAGCTAATGCAAAACCGTACCACCTTTGTTATAGCTCAGCGCTTGCGCACGGCCAAGCTTGCCGATAAGATCCTCGTCCTCCGGGATGGTCATATCGTCGAGAGCGGCCGCCATGAAGAGCTTCTCACTCTCAACGGCTTCTACCGCGAGATATACGAACTGGAGCTAAGGGACCAGGAAGAGGCCCTCACCCCCGCTCCGGGAACAATGGTGGGCTGACATGGGTATGTGGGGCGGTGGTGGACACGGTGGCGGCTGGGGTGGCGGTTTCGGCGGAGGTCGTTGGGGTGGTGGAGGCGGTCGCGGCCGCAATGGGCGCGACGGTTGGGACGACGATCAGATAGGCGCGGCATACGACCACCAGGTGGTCGCGCGCCTCTTCCATTACATCCTCCCGTATAAGCGGCTAGCGCTCTTGGCTACATTGGGCATGGTGGGTTATGCCGTGACTTCCACCGTCCAACCTTTCCTAATTGGCAAGGCTATTGACGAATTCATTCTCGATGGCGACATGCGCGGGATGAATATCATCGGTATCGCCTTCGTTGTCCTTGCACTAGCGAGTTGGCTCTTCCAACGTTTGCAGCTCACCAGCACCGCCTGGATGGGTCACCGCGTCCTCTATAACTTGCGCAGGGAACTCTTCGACCACCTTCAGAAGCTGTCCCTCAGCTTCTACGACCGTATGGAAGTCGGGCGCATCATGTCCCGTGTCCAGAACGACGTTACGGTTCTCCAAGAGCTTCTAACCACGGGCGTGCTCACCATCTTAGCGGACTTCTTGGGCATCGGCCTGGTTGTCTTCTTCCTCTTCTATCAAGACGTAGAGCTAGCTTTTATCGCCCTCTCGGTCGTTCCACTGCTGGTCCTCTACATCATCGTCTGGCAGCGCCGTGCGAAGATCGCATTTACGCGCGTGCGTCAGTCTATCGCTATCGTCAACGCCAACCTGCAGGAGAACGTCTCTGGCGTTAGGGTGATCCAGAGTCTCTCCCGTGAGGAGGAGAACAGCCGCCGCTTCGACGCTATCAACACCGATAACCTGAACGCGAATATCCGGGCAGGTCGGGTGGCCGCGTCGATAATGCCGGTGGTGGAGATACTCGTAGCTGTGGCGACCGCACTCGTCATCCTGGTCGGCGGTTTGCGCGTTCTCGATGGCGATACGCAAATTGGCGTCCTTGTATCTTTCGCCCTGTACGTGCAGCGCTTCTTCGAACCGATTCGTGATATTGTGATGCAGTACACGCAACTCCAGCGGGCCATGGCCGGCGGTCAACGGGTGTTCGAGGTGCTCGATACCGAGCCGGAGGTTGTCGATGCTCTCAAAGCGATCGATCTCGCGGATATCGCTGGTGAGGTAGAATTCGATAATGTAAGTTTCGGCTATGGCTCCGAAGTTCAGGTCCTACGGGGCATCGATCTGCACGTCCGCCCCGGCGAGACGATAGCTCTGGTGGGACCTACGGGTGCTGGCAAGACCACCATCACAGCCTTGGTCAGCCGCTTCTACGACGTAACGGGCGGTCGTCTCCTGGTTGACGGCCACGACATCCGCGATATCAGCCGCGCTTCCTTGGCCCAGCGATTGGGCGTCGTGCTGCAAGACCCGTTCCTCTTCTCCGGCACGGTCGCCGAAAATATTCGCTACGCTCGACCTGAGGCTAGCGATGCCGAGGTCGAGGACGCCGCTAGGGTTGTAGGCGCACACGATTTTATCATGCGCCTGCCGGGTGGCTATAACAGCGTCCTGCACGAACGCGGCCAGAACCTTTCGATGGGTCAGCGGCAGTTGCTCGCCTTCGCCCGTGCTATCCTCTCCGATCCGCGTATTCTCATCCTGGACGAGGCGACCGCAAACGTCGACACGGCGACGGAGGTGCTTATACAAAGGGCGCTCAGGAACCTCCTGGCCAACCGTACTTCGTTCGTTATCGCCCACCGGCTTTCCACTATCCGTAACGCTGACCGCATCGTGGTGATCGAAGATGGCCGGATCGCCGAAGAGGGCACGCACGATGAACTTCTGGCCCTCGGCGGTCTCTACAGCCGCCTCTACTACATGACTTACGAGCACGTAAGCGGCAACGGCCATAAGCCTACTGCCGAAGCTGCCGATCTGCTGCGCCAACCCTCCTAACCGTCTCCGCTCACCCCGAGCCCTTCGGCAAGCTCAGGATGTACCTGTCGAGGGGAGATGAACTGAAAACAGCGGATCTTCTTACGCGAACCCTCCTAGCTTTTGCTACACTATCTTTAGCTCCGCTCTGTGTCTTATTCACAGGGGGTAGAGTTTTTGGTTGAAGTTGCTAGCTCTCTGATGGATCTTTTAGGCCCCGAAAAGGTCTCCTTCGTTGAAGATGATCTCGCCACTCATGCTGTCGATGCTCTTCGCTCGAACCGGGGCTATCCACATACTGGTACTGTAGTGCCACAGCCGGTGGCAGTGGTGCGCCCTTCTTCCGCGGACGAAGTCGCACGGGTCGTAAAGTTCGCCAGCGCTCACGGCGCTTCGATAGTCCCTTATGGCGGCGGCACCGGGCTTATGGGTGGCGCGATACCTTTACGGCCCAGCATAGTCGTCGATCTCGGCAACATGAACCGTATCACCTCTATGAGCCGCGACGACAGAACCGCAACAGTCGGGGCAGGCGTCGTTCTCGCAGATTTGGAACGAGAACTAAACAGGCATGGCTTGATCCTCGGCCACGATCCTTGGAGCCTGCCTATCGCCACGGTCGGTGGGGCGATATCGACCGATGGCCTCGGCTACCGCGCCTACAAATATGGCTCGATGGGTGACCAGGTCCTCGGCTTGACGGTTGTCCTCGCTGATGGCCGCATATTGAAGACGCGCGCCGTGCCTCGCCACAGCACCGGCGTCGATATGAACCGCCTATTCATAGGTGGTGAGGGCTGCTTTGGCGTCATCACGGAAGCGACGCTTCGAGTTTTTCCCCAGCCGGAGGAGCGAAGGCTTCTCTCATACACATTTCCTAACTTCGAGACTGGCTTCGAAGCTATCATGGACATATTTCAGACAGGACTATCCCCCGCGATGTTGGAATTTGGCGAAGGCGGCCCGGCTTCATCGGCGGAGCAGACGACATTATATCTCGCTTACGAGGGCGTTCGCGAAGAGGTCGCGTCTCAAGCCCAGCGCACCGCGGCCATGTTCGATGGCTATAGCGCGACCTCTCTCGCAGATGGCGAGGCGGAGGAGTTCTGGGAGACGCGCCACCGCGTAGCTGAGCGCTTCAAGCGCGGGAGAGTGATGAAGCTCGGCGATAGCCTCGCTGCGACACCGTCGGAACGTTACTTCGACTATATTCACGTGGCTTTGCCGGCGAGCAAAGTGCTGCAATATCGCCTCGCTTGCATGGATATTACATCCCGCTACGGGCTCGATACAGTCGACTATGGCCTCTGGTGCCAGCCGGAGCTTTTCTCGACAGTTGTCGTGAAAGCTTCCCTGGCTGGCACTGCGGACGCGGAGGCAATAAGCCGCGCGGTGGACGAGATGCTTCGGCTTGTGCATGAGCTAGGCGGCTCGATGGAGTACTGCCATGGCGTCGGCGTGCGCTTGGCACACCTGATGGAAGAGGAACATGGCGAGGTCGGAATCGACCTCTTAAGAAGCCTTAAGAAGGCGCTCGATCCTCAGGATATTCTAAACCCCGGCAAATTGGGACTGTAAGAGGACGGTCGTAGAAAGGGAGAAGAGGGAAGAAAGAAAAACCCTTCCTACTTCCCTCTTCCTACTTCCATCCCTACCTCCACGAAGGGAACCAGTAGTAGCTTTCCTCAAGCCAGTCCGGGACAGACACGGCCGCCCAGTGTGGATAGAAGTACACGAACGTGATTACGGCGGTTGCGGTAAGGGCCATCGCCACTGGTTTACCCCGACCCTCCTGCCATAATCTCCACAACCCGTAACCCAACGCCAGCAGCAGGAACGGCACTGAGGGCAGATAGTGGTAGAAGAACATGATCCGTGGCGACAGCGCCCACGGCAGTAAGAACGCCAGGTAAGTGAACACCACGAAGATCAGCCCGAACTCAGTGGACGTTAGCCGACCTCGGAACGATATATCTCCGGTGTCTTCCTGAAATGCCACCCTAAGCCGCTTTACTCCCTGCCAGAGGGCAAAGGCGAGCGCTGGCAAGCCGATCCAGAAGATGATCGGATTGCCTAAGGCGTATATCTTTGCATCGCCTGCGGCCGAGAGGTAGTAGTAGACGGGTCGCTGCGTTATGGGCCAGGTATCCCACGGCGACTGATAGGGATGAGTTGCCTCGAGGCCCGAATGGTACCAGTACATCTGCCGTTGTGTGTCCCAAAAGTCTCTGAAATCATGTCCGGTAAGGAAGAAGGGCAGATAAGCCAACAAGTAGATAAAGACTGGAATCGCAATGTAGAAATAGGGAATGTTTAGCAGCGAATCTATGGCGAACGTGCGTCGCCGCTCTTTCTCGGTTTGTAGATATTGATAGACGAAGAAAAGTGCGATAGGGAAGACCACCCAGATCGCCGACCATTTGCTCGCGAACGCAGCGCCAAGGAATATCCCGGCGAAAAGATGACGCTCAGTTAACATAAAGTATATAGTCGCCAGGAGAAAGAAAACCACATACGCGTCGTTCATCGCTATGCGCGATTGCACAAACCAGAGGCCTTCGAAGATCGCCAAGAAGGCAGCCAGGAAGGCGATCTCTTCGTTTTTAAAAAGCTTTTTCCCGATCAAGTAGACCATCAGGACCGAAAGGGTCCCGAAGAGGGCGCTAAAGAACCGCCAACCGAAGGGGTTCTCGCCGAAGATGGCCATACCGCCGGCCATGAATAGCTTAGCTAACGGGGGGTGCGTCCACTCGTAAGCAAAGCCCGGAGGCGGCGTTGCCGTGAACTCCCACGCTGCCGGATTCCCGTGCAGAAACTCCCTGGCCGTGAAAGCGTGATAAACCTCGTCGAAGAAGAAGTCATCGGGCGTCCCCAGCCGCCAGAACCTCAAGAAAGCCGCGCTTCCCACTAAGGCGAGGACGGTTATGAGTTCTGAGGTGTTTATGGAGGATAACGATGGCGCTACAAGCCTGGCTCGTTCGGCGATCTTCATTCCGCAGCCCTCGTGTGGCGCATCAGCATATATCCCGTCGCTAACAACGCCGGAAACGTGAGAGTAGCCACCAGCGAGTAGAAGAAGGTATGGTCGCGGGCTATCTTAAAAAGGTCTGTAGGCTCTTGGGGGCTGTTAATATATCGGCCATAATACATGTAGACCTCATAAACGTTGAGGAAATTGACGATGCTTAATACTACAAAGCCTGCGGCGAGTACCCATGTCAAATAGCGGTGATTCGAAAGGAATAGAGCCAGCACCATAGGCAAGAAAGCCGCGAAGACGTATCGTTCGTGCATACGCGTAAGGAACAGGTACATCGCAAGCACCGAAAGGGAAACGGCCAAGGCCATCATGCCAGGCCGTCTTTCCTTTCGGAAGACGAAGATTATGGCCCCTATAGCCAGGGCGAAAAGCGCGATCCCCCAATCGTGCCACGTGATGCCCCAGAAAGTAATGTCATCCGGTTTGAAGCGGTCAAAGAGCGCCCAGAAATTGAAAGCCCAGAAAGAGTTGTAAGGATAAACTTCGGTCGAACGGCGCATCTCCTCGAACGGGCCTAGCGGGTCGTCCGCAAAGAAAGGGACCAGTAGCAGCACGAATGCGCCGATCGCCACGCCTCCCGCCCTCAGCCACTCTCGTGGCGGGTAGTCGCGGAATCCCCAGAATAAAAACAGAGGCAGCACCGCTATGGCCTGCGGTTTTACGAGAAAGCCGATCACGTACGCTAAAGCAGCAAGCGTCAGTTTGCCTCTGGTTATGAAGTACACAGATAGAAATAGGAAGAACGCGAGAATGCTATCCGTTTGGCCCCATACAGGGGTGATGAGCAGCACTACCGGGTGGAGCAAGTAGACTATCGCGGCGGCAAGTCGCAGAGCTGGCTTCTGCCCCTCCAACAGTATATAGAGCAGATATGCCGAACCTAAGTCCGCCGCTATCGGCACAAGCTTTAGCAGGAACTCGTAGCGCTCTGGGGAGAACCGGAAGATCGTATCGAGTCCGCCTAGCGCCCAAAGGTAATACAGGTACCCCGGCGTGAACTCGGTGTGAAACCCCTCGCCGAAGAAGTCCCATGCCCCGCGCGCTGCGAGCGATCCCGCCCAAGCTCTAAATGCTCCGATATCAACTTCGAAGCCGGGAAGGGAGGAGAGCAGCAGCCGAAAGATTAGACCCAGAAACAGTATCTGGGCGATCGGCTTGATCTTGAGCGAGAATTCGACCTCGCCTGCTTCGATGTTCTCTACGCGGTCCGCCATATTACCGTTTAATGTCTGCTTCGGAATACATTTTGCCTCTAGCTTATTTTAGAACGCTATCTATGGCAAGGATGAAGCCCTTGCACAACATGTTAGTCTGTGTGACTACAGGGAGCGAAGATCTCACGTTTGAGGACGTTTTTGTAAGACCCTTCGCGGTTTTGTAGTGGGCAAAGCGAAGTGCTCAGAGTGACAATTGTCATGGGCCACCGCCGTTTTGCGTGCTACGCGTCGTAATGCTAAATTGGCAAGGATGCTTGATTTGAAGCTCGGCCAACCGGAACGACTCTATCTCTATAGAGCAACGCTACTCGCGTTGGGCGTACGAGTAGGCCTGTTGCTCGTCGCTTATCTCGCCGGGAGAGCGATCCTCGACAACCAGCAACCCTTCTGGGACATGATGACGGAGATCTTGCCGCGCTGGGACGCCCAACATTTGATACGCGTCGCTGATGTGGGCTACAGAGACTACGGCGAGGACCGTTTTTTCATAGTCTACTTCCCCTTCTATCCGCTTGTGCTCCGCGCTGTTCAATTTTTCTTGCAAGATTACGTCGTTGCGGGGCTCGTGATCTCCCTTGTGGGATCAATTGCCGCGGGTTATTTTCTCCAGGCGCTCGCTCGTCTGGATGGCACCGAAGAAGAGGCTAACCGCGCGCTTTGGTATTTCTTCCTTTTCCCCACAGCATACTTTTTGGTTGTGCCTTATACGGAAGCGCTTTTTCTAGCTCTTCTATTGGGCTCGTACTACACGGGTCGACAAGGCAACTGGGCGTGGTGTGGTGTGCTTGGGATGCTAGCTTGCGCTACCCGCATACAGGGGTTTGCTGTCGCCCCAGCCCTTCTGTACGAAGCGTACCAGCGGGAAGGTAAGGCAGGCCTATATCGGGCCTGGTGGTTGATATTAGTGCCGGTAGGCTTCTTGATCTACTTAGGCATCAACTGGGTGGTGCTGGAAGATCCGCTCGCTTTTTTCGACATTCAGAGGGACCACTGGAATCATAAAATTATACCTCCATGGGAGACGGTGTGGGACGGCTTCAGGGCTTTTCGGGACAGCCCTCCATCGGCATTCCGAGCGATGATCGTGGAGGCGCTACTGGTAGCGTTCTTTTTCGCGGCTGCTCTTTTGCTGTTGTCTGTGCGCTGGCTCCGGCCATCCTATCAGATATTTTCCTGGATATATCTTTTGGTCTTGATGTCCGATACGTGGCAGATCAGCTTGCCGCGCTATATCTTGGCTATCTTTCCTTTGTACTTCATCCTGGCAAAGTATGGGGAGAGGCCGGCGGTGCATCAAGCTATAATAACTGCCTTCGCTGTGTCCATGGGTGGCCTTTTCGTAGTATTCGCGAGTGGAAGGTGGGCTTTCTGATTTGACGAGCGGCCCATAGCATAGGAAGGCATGTCTTATGGACAGCCGTGGCCCAAATACGGCTGCTGGATCAGCTAAGTGGCCTCAGCTTAAATGCTCCCGAGAGCTAATTGCTCGTTGCTATGTAAAATGATAAGTTACCGTAAATGGCCTTTCCGAATATTGCCGAAAGAATTTCCGTAACTACTGCCCCAAAACTGGGAGCGCAGGACCGCACTTTCCTCTCGCGAGCGTTTCTATTAGCCATTGGCATTCGTGTTGGTCTATTTATAGTCGCCTACTACGTCGCCGGACGGGTGATCCTCGGGCTCTACGATCCTCTCCCCGATCTGCTTCATCAAACGATGAACCGCTGGGATGCGATCCATTATTTGAGGATCGCGGAAATCGGTTACCCGAGCGAGGGCGATCTAAGGATCCTCTTGGTCTTTTTCCCCCTCTATCCTCTTACAGTTCGTATAGCTCATTACATAATTCCAAATTACGTTTTAGCGGGCGTCGCCGTCTCTTTCGTCGCCTCCATCGTTGCGGGTTACTACTTGCAGAAGCTATCTGCCTTGGACAACGATGACGAAGAAGCTGGCCGTGCTCTATCCTATTTCTTCCTCTTTCCTAGCGCCTATTTCCTAATCGCCCCTTATACAGAAGCTCTATTCCTCGCTCTCGTCCTGTCGTCCTTCTACGCCGCGAGGCGAGGCCACTGGGCCTGGGCCGGCACTATCGGAATGCTGGCCTGTGCCACAAGGTTGGGGGGATTGGCCCTTATACCCGCGCTGGCTTTAGAGGCTTGGCAACGCGATAGATGGCAATCGCCTCAGAGGGCTTTCTGGCTTGCTCTTATACCGGTGGGCTTTCTTTCATACCTCGTCCTTAATTGGGTAGTCACGGATGACCCCTTCGCTTTCATGACTTTGCAATCTCAACACCCCTGGTACCACGAAAGTGTGATGCCCTGGGAGTGGCTTGCGGATCTGTTCCGAGGTGTTATTAACGTGCCTGGTTCGCCTGAGCGTACGATGAATTTTGAAGTCCCGTTAGCGGCCTTTCTGTTTGCCGTAGCACTGCTGGCTGTTTCGGTGCGCTGGCTCCGTCTGTCGTACCAAGTTTATGCCTGGGTAGGGCTGCTGATGCTCATGTTCCTAACCCTACAATGGAGCATGCCACGGTATATTATTACTATCTTCCCGCTGTTCCTCATCCTTGCCCGTATAGGGAGAAGGCCAGCGATCCACCAGGCGCTCTTGGCGGCCTCCGCCATGGTGATGGCCGGGACGTTCGTGCTCTTCGCTATCGAATATTGGGGAATTTAAACTCTCCGAAAAGCGCCACTACAATCGCAGAATCCCTAACCACAGCGGTCTGTAAAATGTATGGACTATAAGTAAAGCGAGTCGCTAAAATTACTTTAAGCGGACGGGACATTTTAGCTACGTATTCGAAAGAGATAGTGTAATAGTAATGAGTCCTACGTTCCTCTCGATCGTTATACCGGCGTATAACGAAGAGCGGCGTATCTCCTCTACCCTCGACTCCGTAACCGACTATCTAAGTGAGCAGCCCTACACCTGGGAAATTGTAGTAGCCAACGACGGCAGCGTGGACAGCACCCCTGCTCTGGTAAGTTCATACGAAGGACGATATCCAAACGTAAGGCTGCTCTCGCTTCCGCATCGCGGGAAGGGCGGCGCGGTGCAGGCAGGGATGCTTCACGCTAACGGCGAATACAGGGTCCTGTGTGATGCCGACCTTTCTATGCCTATCGAGCATATTCAAAAGTTCCTCTCCCCAGGTCTATCCGATTTCGATATCGCGGTTGGTTCTCGTGAGGCAACCGGCGCGCACCGCTTCGATGAACCGCGCATCCGCCATCTCTCCGGAAGGGCTTTTAACCTTGCGGTCCGTGCCCTCTTGGTGCCCGATATTCAGGATACTCAGTGTGGCTTTAAATGCTTCCGGGGCCCTGTTGCCGATAAGATATTCCCTATGCTGCGCGTGTTTGGGTTCGGCTTCGACGTAGAAGTCCTCTTCTTAGCGCAGAGGTTACACTTTAGGACCGTTGAGGTGCCGATTGATTGGTACCACGATAGCGATAGCACTGTACGGCCCTTTTGGGATGGCGTGGGGATGGCCGGCGATGTCTTACGTATTCGCTGGAACGCCTGGCGGGGGAAATACGCCGATAGCGGCGTAAGCGTGCCGCTAGCCGAGTAACGCTTCTACGAACTCATCCGGCCAAAACGGAGATAGATCGCCGGACCCTTCACCTGTACCAATGAACTTAACCGGTATGCCCAGTTGATCAGAGATCGCAAAAACTGCGCCGCCTCTCGCTGTGCCGTCCATTTTAGCCAGGAGTACACCCGTCACATTAACGGCCTCCGTGAAGTATTGGGCCTGGCTTAAAGCATTTTGCCCGGTAGTCGCGTCTAACACCAATATGACCTCATGCGGGGCAGTAGGGTCTTTTCGCTGAATTACCCTGTAGATCTTCCGCATCTCCTCCATAAGGTTCGCTTTAGTATGCAAGCGCCCCGCGGTATCGATAATCACAACGTCAGCGTTACGGCTTTGCGCTGCCGAAATGGCGTCGAAGGCAACAGCGCTCGGATCGGCCCCTTGTCGGTGAGCGATCACATCGACATCGATCTGATCGCCCCAAGCCTTTAGCTGTTCGATAGCCGCGGCCCTGAAAGTATCGCCGGCGGCGAGGATGGTGTTTTTACCTTCTTGCTGGAAGGCCCAGGCAAGCTTGCCGATGCTCGTTGTCTTGCCCGTGCCGTTGACGCCGACCACTAAGATAACGGCTGGTTTGGGCACGGAAACTGGCTGCTCCTCATCGTTCCAAAGCTGTCCGCGCTGCGGTGGGGAGCTTAAGACGGCGATTAACTCTTGCTTGAGTACGTCCCGCGCGGCAGAGGGCTCTTTTATACCGGCGTCCTTAACTCTTTGCCGGACGTTTGTGATGAGCTTCTCTGTAGTTATGACGCCAACGTCGGCGGCGATTAATGTCTCTTCGAGTTCATCCCATAGGTCTTCATCGATCTGCGAGCGCTCGAAGATGCCCGCTACCCGCGAGAACCAGCCACGACGGGTAGCGGCTACGGCTTGCTCGGTCTTCTCGTCGGCTTGTTGCGAGCGTCGAAAGAAACGGACCAGAATTATCTCCCCATACTTTCGTTAGGTATCCAGGCCTTCGGCTTCCTCAGAGGAATGATGAGGTCGGGTTCGCCATATCAGGCGAGTATTACAGAACCAATTCCAGCTAGTGCCCAGGATGATGCCTATCGTATTGGCTATGAGGTGGTGGATGCCTACGTATGGTGTGAGGATGTTCAGAACGACGACGGAGATCAGAGGACTGCCGAAAGACGTGGCGTTGAACTGCAGATAACGTTGCAACAACGGTTTCTTGACCCGGTCTCGAAACGTCCAGCGATCGTGCCAGTAGAAGTTCGAAAATATCGAGACCTCTACTGCAATTATCGAAGCTACTAGGAGTCGTGCGTCATCGTGTGTAAAAAACAGGAGAGCTGCATCCGAGTCCCTGGGCGGCAGAAAAGGCAGTATGGACGAATCGTAAAGGAGTAATAGAAACGACTGGTTGATCAGATAACCTAGCCCGCCGACGATTAGGAAGCGGAGAATAATTGGCGAAACACCGAAGCGGGCTCTTAGGTACTGTTCCAGCCTTAGCCAGTAGTAGGCTGGCATTCTGTCCAAAACTGTTCGTACGGTCCCCATATGATCCCATCTATTATAGCAAGGCCAGCTATAGAGACAATGAAGCGGCTTAGCCTGCTGTAGAGCCGGCGAGTTGCAACGAGAGGATGCGCGATGCGCCGTCCGAGTTCATAGAGATCCCGTAAATGCGGTCGGCGGCTTCCATAGTGCGGCGGTTATGCGTAATGACGATGAACTGGGTCCTCTTCGACAACTCCTGAAGCGCTTTGACGAAGCGGCTTACGTTGCCTTCATCTAGGGCTGTATCGACTTCGTCCAGGATGCAGAAGGGCGATGGCCTGGTCTGTATCAAGGCAAAGAGCAGAGCGATGGCCGTCAGCGCCTTCTCGCCGCTTGAGAGAGAGTTGAGATTTTCCGATCGTTTGCCGGGCGGTTGCGCGACTACATCCACGCCTGGCGGCCTGCCGTCTTCCGCAGACGTCGATATAAGCCTGGCGTAACCGCCGCCGAAGAAGGTTGCTAAACGACGTTGGAATTCCTTATCTACTTCTTCGAAAGTATCTTCAAAACGGTCCTCTAAAATGCTCTCCAGCTTTTCGATCGCGCAACGTATCGAATTGCCCCCATTTTCCAAGTCGGTGAGCTGTGTGGTTAAGAAATCGTGCCGCTCTTTGATCCTGCCGTATTCATCTTCGGCCTCCGGGTTAATCTCCCCTAAGGGTGGAGGCTCGATCTTAGCTGCTCAATGTGCTTCCAAATAGCGGCTGTATCGCAGGTCTCATGCTTGCTCTGAGGCTGGGCAGCTAGCCACTCCGGTATACGCGTTTGATTGGTTCTTTCGGTGTGTGGTGAAACCGGCGCTACATAGCTGACTGTAACAGCCGCCTGTTCCTCCAGACGAAGACCGGCCGACTCTAGATGTTCCCGGCTGCTTTGAAGCGCGGCTTCGGCAACTGCACACACCTCCGCCAACGCCTTAAGCTGGCCCTCGATCGACGAAAAATCCGCTTCGGCGCTTTCTAGCAGGCTTTCCCGAGTTGCTATATCATCCCCATGCGAAGAGCTAATAGCCTTTCTGCCTACAAGCCATTGAGAGAGACGCTCTAATGCCGATCGTCGTCTGGCTAATTGTAGCCTTAGGGATTCGACCTCTGAAGTCAACGTCTCGTGCTGCGATTCCCTGTTCTCTAACAGCTTGGATACGTTGCTAAGTAAGTCCTTCTGGGGTTGTTGTGCCGCGTGTAGCATGGCCGCTTGGTTTGCCATGCTTACTGTTTCGGCTTTGGTGGTTGAAAATTGTTGAGCTAGGGCATCCCTACGGTTTAAGACAGTGCTCAGAATGGCATGTTCTTTACGCGCGCTATTTTCGATGTTGGCGACCACGATCTTAAGCGCCCTGAGTTCTTTTTCCAGCCGTACCTTTTGCGATCTGCCCAGGGCAGCCCTAGCGGCCCTTTCGTTCTCGATGAGATGACGGATCTCGCCTTGACTGCGGCCGATCTGGTGACGGCAATGGGCGAGCGCATCTCTCAGGTTTACCTCGCGATCCTTCATATCGGCTAGCCTCTGGCGCAGATTGTGCACGTCTTCGGTATTTCGTTCGATGGATGCGCTCAACACCACAATCTCTTCGTTCAGAGCCGCTATCTGCTGCTGTAAGCGCCGGATCCTTCTGGGGATCGCGACGGAGTCGTGTCGCTGTTGGATGATAGGGCTGCCGCGGCCGCTCTCGATAATGCCGGAAGGATGGAAGACGATGCCATCGCGCGTGACGACGCTGCCGATGCCTCTACGTAAGACTCGGCGAGCGACATCGATGGTTTCGACGATGGCCATTCGGCCGAGGAGCGCGTTGACCAGGTAGCGGTACTCTTCTGGACAGCGCACCAACGATGCCGCGATCCCGATAACTCCTGTCTCTTCCAATAGATGTCGAGGATAACTGGTCTGAACGTCGTCGATAGGCACCAGCACCGTCCTGGCTTTGCCTTGTTTGGCGATATGCTCGGCGACGGCGATCGCCTCGGCATAATTCTGTACGAGCAGGGCATCCGCCTTGTCGGCCAGGGCGGCCGTAATGGCCTTCTCCAGACCCGCCGGCACCTGGAGAAGCTCGGCGAAGGTTGCGATGCCCCCGGGTATATCCGCCAAGGTAATGATATCTACGTTGTATCCCGGTTCTACCTGGACCAGAGATCCTTCGCCGCGTCGTCCCAAAAGCTTTGTGAGGGGGCCGAGTATCCGTTGCCAGGGGTTGATAACGTCGTCATTGTATATGGCCGGGAATGAAGTAGCGTCTTGTATAGCCGGTAGCAGCGAATCGGCTTGTTCCTGTTCTGGGCTGGGCAAAGCCAGCTGGGAATCTTGCCTTATCGCCTCCAGATGCCCGTGGGCTCGCTCTAGCTGTGCTGTTAGCTGCTGGAGACTTTGCTTGCGGTCGTTGAGGCGGCTGCGCTGCTCGATTAGCAGTCGCTCCACGTTCTGGCTCCGTTCGAAGACCATCTCCTCGTCTGACTTCAACCTGCGCTCTTGCCCCTTCAGGTCTGCGTATATCCTCGCGAGCGATACAAGGTGGGCCACCAGGGCATGGGCGCGAGCGGCATCGGAAGTTATTTCGTCAAGGGCATGGCGCTGTTCCTTGAAGTTCTCCAGCCTACCCTCAACGGCTGCTGACGCCGTCCTGGCTTCGATCAGTTCGTGGTCAGCCGCGTCTGATAACCTGCGTCGCTCGGCTACTTCTTCGTCGGACTCGTTGAGCTGTTGTTGCAGAAGGGAAACGGCCGCCTCCTCCGAAGTCAGCCCCTGTCGTAGCCGGTCGATTCGCTCTTCGTCCTCCGCAACCATCCGCGAGATACGCTGCTTATCGATCTGCAAAGCTTCCATCTCGTTTAGGAGGTCATTGCCCCGTTCGACGAGTAGCGAAAGATGCTCTTCATCGAGCGTTATCTTTTTCTCTAGCAGATCGCGGCGTTCTTGGGTTAGTACTACGCGGCGAGCGTCCTGCGACTGCTTATGCCTGTCGCTTTCCACGCTTGCTCGTACGGCGGTCAGTTGCTGCTCGCTTTCAGCCAAGCGGTCTTCGGCGTTTCGCTGTTCGCCGATAATACGCTCTAGATCGGCTTGAGCGTGAGCGAACTGCTCCTGGGCTTGTCCCAATGTCGCGGCATGCCACGCTCGAAGCTCGCTGTTCAATTCGGCTTCTATAGCGTTTCGCTTCTCAACCTTCCTCACCTGAGTCTCGAAGCGTGAAAGGCCCGGCGTTATCTCGTGGAGCAGCAGTCGGACGCGAGCCATGTTTTCGTTCGTCGCGGACAGGTGTTCTTCAGCCTCCTCTAACTTCGCCCGGAAGCCTTGTAGGCCAGCCGCTTCCTCGAGGAGGAGCCGGCGCTCTTCGGGGCGGAAGTTCAGTATGGTCTCGACCAAGCCCTGTCCCATGATGACGTAGTTTCCTTGCCCGGCAGGCGTCTTGAGAAGCAGATCGACGATATCGCGCAGCCGTGAGCGCCGGCCGTTGATAAAGTAGGCGCTTTCGCCCGTCCTGTAAGCACGGCGCGTTAATTTGACCTCTCGCTCAGCGACGACTAGCTCACGGTCACTGTTGTCGAGCAACAAGCTTACTTCTGCGGTCCGCGCTTGGGGATGCCTCAGGCTTCCCGCGAAGATGATGTCTTCCTGCCTGCGTGCGCGTAAAAGCTTGCTGTGCTGTTCGCCCAGTACCCATTGCAGCGCGTCGGCGGCGTTACTCTTACCGCAACCGTTGGGGCCAACGATGGCTGTGATGCCCGGACCGAAGTCGAATACGGTATTAGAAGCAAAGCTCTTGAAGCCGTCGATCTCAATGCGCTTTAAATACATTTGTTACAGGCTTTCTATGTCCCTAATTCGCGCAAGGCCGCTGAGGCGGCACGTTGCTCAGCTTCTTTCTTGCTTCGACCGGTGCCGCTACCTAGCACCGCGCCGTCCAATTCTACGGTAATCTCGAAAGTCTTAGCGTGGTCTGGCCCGCTCGCAGAGGCGAGCCGGTAGACAGGGGCATTCCGCCGGTGGTCTTGGGCAACCTGTTGGAGGCGGGATTTCGGATCGATTGAAGTGGGCCTTGCCGCTAACGAAGCCAGCTGGTCCTTCATGCAGCGTAGGACGAAGGCGCGCGTTTTAGCGACGCCGCCGTCAAGGAGCATCGCGCCTACCAGCGCCTCAAACGCCGCAGCCAAGTTGCGTGGTTTCTCGCGCCCGCCACCCGTTTCTTCTCCACGCCCCAGGACTATGTGTTCGCCCAGCCCCAAGCTGCGGGCCGTCTCTGCGAGAGTCTCTGTTTTTACGAGGCTTGACCGCAAGTGCGTGAGCTGGCCCTCGTTTAAATCCGGGTAGTCCTTATATAACCTCTCGGCGATAACGGAGCCGATCACTGCATCCCCCAGAAATTCGAGCCTTTCGTTCGAGTTCTGGCTGCTAGAAGGCATCTCGTTGACGAATGAGCTATGCACGAGCGCTTGCTGGAGTAGCCGGGGATCTCTAAAGGTAGCGCCGAGTCTTCGCTGGAGCTCCTCAATCTGCCGAGAAGGCATGGTAGAGGCTAACTTAAGCATAGAAAAACGATTGTATGCTGGGTTGAAATAGCTGTCACGACCATTACGCTCAATGATAGGAAGCGCATCTAAAGGTGTCAAGACGATACCGTGCTATAATACTGTGCCGCGAGCCAGATCATTGGAGGATAGCTGAGAAATGTTTGGGACAAGCCTAGCCGCCCGGTTCGAAAGCTATATTAATGGCGATACAGCTACGCTGTTTAGCGCTTTGGTTAGGATTGCCGAGGCCAAGGAGTTAGTGTTATACCTTGTGGGAGGCTCCGTTCGTGACCTCGTTTTGGAGAGGGCGAATATTGATGTCGATATCGCTACTGAGTCGGACGCCATAAGCCTAGCTGAGACTGTGGCCGCTGAGACCGGCGTGGCCTGCAAAATCCATCGGGCGTTCGGCACTGCCCGGTTGCTGATAAGCGAGGCATATTTGGACTTAGCGACCGCTCGTTCGGAAACGTATCCCCAACCGGGGAGCTTGCCGCGAGTGCAGCCTGTGACGCAATCAGAAGACCTGGGCAGGCGAGATTTCACGATCAACGCTATGGCCCTGACCTTAACCGGCCCGGAAAAAGGAAGATTAATCGATAATCATGGCGGGCTTGCCGATATAGCTCGCGAGACGATCCGGGTCCTCCATGACGCAAGCTTTATCGACGATTCGACACGGATCTTAAGGGCGATACGCTATGCGAGCCGGCTGGGTTTTGACATCGAGCCTCATACGCTGTCTCTCGTGCAACGCGATAAGCATTATCTTGCCACGGTTAACCAGCCCCGCTTGCGACTCGAATTCCGGCGAGTCCTCGACGAGGAGGAACCTGAACGGGCGCTGTCGCGGTGCGAAGAATTAGGCGTACTGCGAGAGATACATTCCGACCTAAGCTTTGGGAATAGCCAGGCAGCCGCGTTTGCTGCGGCCCGGCGCGAGATAGACAGTTCTTCAGCGGTTTACTACACGCTGCTCGCGCTAACTCTCAGTGCGCCGCAAGCGGCGAGCCTGGCTGACCGCTTAGCGACTACGCTTATGCAGCGTATGGCTATGGAAGCTGTGCCCCTGGCGCGCGATCTCGTGGACGGCTGGGCGTCCGATGTCCGGCCGAGTCAAGCGGCCAAAGCCCTACGTATGTATCCGGAGCAAAGCTTATGGGCACTGGCTTTAGCCGCGCCTGAGGCTCGGGCGCGGGAGATCAGTCGGCAATACCTACAAACATGGCGGCACGTTCGTGCATCCCTAAACGGCCGGGATGTCCAACGGCTCGGCATCCCCAAAGGACCGACAGTCGGTGCGGTTATGGAGCAGATCATGGACGGCCTTCTCGATGGACGCCTACAGTCTCGCGAGGACGAGGTGCACTTCGTAGAGAAGACGGTGCATAATTACCAACGGCAAGGTGAATATAGGTTGAATGAATGAGCGCTAGAGAGGCCCGCAGAAAAAGACGCAGGCAAAGGCCACTAGAGCCAACTGCAGAAACATCATCACCATCTCCTCGCCGCTGGCTAAATGCTTACGTCGTGCTCGCCTTCGGTATCGGAGCGATAATAGGGTCGTTGTTTGGCGGGATATTCTTCTATATCGCCGTCTTCCTTACGATACTCAGCGCCAGCAGGCTGATCGGCCGCCGCTTACGACAGTCTGTATACGAACGCCGTACGCGCACCGCCCGAGCTGCTGCGCAACAGGCCGCCGAGGAAATCTGATTTGTATGCCTCGTGTAGGCCTTTTAGGGGAGGCCATACACTTTGACGATAGTCATGTCATTCTGAACGCAGTGAAGGATCCGAGCACCGAAAAGGTACGGATTCTTCGCTCCTAGCGTCGCTCAGAAAATGACATCCGTGAATTGATCTACGCCTCTCCCATCCCGGCCAATACCGCCGCCATATGCTTTGTGCCGCTGACGAAATCCGCGATACGGATGTTCTCGTCGGGGGCGTGGATGCGCGAGTCTGGGTAGCTGATGCCGCAGTCAGCGGTTGGCATGCCCAGCGTCTTGATGAACGAGTGGAGCGGCCCCGTCCCCGCCATCGTCGGCACCAGCAACGGTTCCACCGGATACGCCTCCCGCGCTGCTTTCTCGACGACTTTTACGAACGGCGAATCGAGGGGCGTCCTGGCCGGGTGTCCGCCGGAGAGGTGGCGCACTTCGATATCGTCGAAGCCGTGACGCACGAGATGTGCCTTTAGCTTTGCGAGGATGTCCTGCGGGTCTTGGTCCGGCACCAGCCGGAAGTCGAGCTTGGCACTGGCCAGCGCTGGCAGCACGGTCTTGGCGCCCGGGCCTTGATAGCCAGACGTAAGCCCGTCGATCGTGCAAGTCGGCTCGGAGTAGTGGCGCAAGCGATAGTCCACTCCGCGTAGACCTTTCAAATAGCGCGGCATCTCTAGCGTTTGTAGCAGCTCATCCTCATCGGATGGCATCGCTTCGATCGCTGCCCGCTCATCTGCCGTTGACGGCCGGACTGCGTCGTAGAAGCCTTCGATCATCACTTGCTCGTCGGCGTCCTTGAGCGTCGAGAGTGCCCACACCAGACGCCAGGCCGCGTTCGGGACGACCGTCGCCCAGGACGAATGTGAATCGCGGGCGGCACTGCGCACCTCCAACTCGACATAAAGAAGTCCTTTAACCCCGAGCGTTATCTGAGGTTGGCCATCCCAGGTAACCCCGCTACCCTCCCAGAGGCAGGCGTCCGCCTTGAGCAGATCGAGATGTTTGTGGACGAACGGCTCGATTTCGGGGCTGCCGATCTCTTCGTCGCCTTCAATGCAAAACTTGATGTTGATGGGCGCCTCGCCATTCACTGCCAGAAGAGCATCGAGCGCGGCCAGGCGTGAGACGATCTGCCCTTTATCATCGGAGACGCCGCGCGCGTAAAGCTTGTCGCCGCGCCGCGTCATTTCGAAAGGCGGCGTCGACCATAGGTCGAGCGGCTCCGGCGGCTGCACATCGTAGTGGTTGTAGAGCAGGATCGTCTTTGGCGATTTTCCAGGCCGCTCGGCATATACGACCGGATTGCCCTTGTCCTGCTTCGGTAGGACGCGGACGTCGAATCCGCGCCGCCTGAGCATCTCACTGAGAAATTCGGCGGTCTCGCTGATGGCCTGTCCCTGCGCGCTGACCGTAGGCAACGCGCAGAAACGCCGCAACTCATCCAACGTCTCTTCCAGATGATCGTCTATGTAACGAAAGACTTCTTGCATCTCAAGCTCCTTATTAGTTTGTTGGCTTTATCCATGTCATTCTGAGCGAAGTGAGCGAAGAATCCGCTTGCCCGTAGGGGCACGGCACGCCGTGCCCTGCCTTCGCGATCCGTTAAATCCGTTTACAGGTTCCGCAACCAGTTCACCCCGCCGCCTTCTGCTGTCATTGCGAGCCCTTCGCATCCGTTCAGGATAAACTCCACGAAGCAATCTCTCGCCTCTGCGAGTCGCCTGCGGAGACAGCCCGTTTCCATTACGCCACTTGCCATCGGCCGACTGAAGCTGAGATTGCCACGGCCACCTCTGGTGGCCTCGCAATGACGGTTGACCCCGCTCACCCTGAGCTTGTCGAAGGGGCGTGGCCCAGAGATTTAGATAGGTCAGTCTGCTCTCACCATCCAGAAATTCGATCCTTTTGAGGACATATCGAAATCGCTGCTGCGGGCTGGACGATAACCGACGCGCAGCCAGAAATACACGCCGAGGCCGTTGTTTATGTGCACGGGCGTCCGGAACCGTCGCATCAACCCTCGCCGCGTTACTTCTTCTTCGAACGCGTACACTGCTTCGCCACCGAGGCCGCGCCTTCGTTCATCGACCCGTATCGCTATGAACGTCAACGTCAGCCAGTCTTCGTCGTTAGCGTCGTAAGCTATCACGCCTAAGGGATTGTCGTCCTCACGCATGGCGATCGCCATTATGCCGTCGGTACCCGGCGTCAGCAGAGCGTTCGCTTTCTCTTTGGTTTCGTCGGTTGCCTTCTTCTCGCCCTGCGATAGCGCGACCGCCTCTGGTAGCCAGTTTGCCAACGCGGTTGCATCGTTCGCCGAAAGCAAGCGCAAGGCCACTCGCAGACCGGAGACGGTCGACTCAGAGGCCTTCGTCTTCATCTTTCCCGGCGAGTCAGCCAGTTCGCGGCCATCTCGGGCAGTTCGTCCAGCGGCCCTTCGCGCACCGTGCATGAGGGCAGCGAGTCGAGGAACGCTCGCCCATATCGTTTGCTGGTCAGCCTCTGATCGAGCACGACCACGATGCCGCGGTCGGTCTTGCTGCGGATGAGCCGGCCGAAGCCCTGTTTGAAGCGTAGGACTGCTTGAGGCACGGCGTATTCGGTGAATGCGTCCTCGAACAGCTCGGAACGGGCGGCGAAGACGGGTTCGGTAGGCACCGTAAACGGAAGGCGAGCGATTATAAGCAGCGAGAGGTTCTCGCCGATGATGTCTACGCCTTCCCAGAAGCTGGCCGTGCCCAGCAGTACGGTCTGTGGCTCCCTACGGAGCGTGTCCAACAGTTGCCGCGCTGAACCGTCGATACCCTGTCCCAACACGGAGATGTGCTCGCGCTCCAGCATGCCTTCTATTGCCTTGCGCGTAGTCCTGAGGGCCGCATGCGACGTGAATAGTACCAGCGCCCTGCCGTTAGTCGCCCGGCTTAGCTCCACAATGGCTTGTTCGAGTTGCGCTTGATACCCGGGCCAGCTTGGCTCCGAAAAAGAGCGCGGCAGCAGCACAAGCGCTGAACGCTTATAGTCGAAAGGCGATCCCAGTAAGAGTTCTCGCGCCTCAGTTAGACCGGTGCGCTCCTTGAGATAGTGAAGCCCGCCTTCAGTGGAGAGAGTCGCGCTGGTGAGGACTACAGTTCGTTTGTCGTTGTATAGGCGCTCTTGCAGCAGCTTCGAGACGTTCAGCGGCGCCCAGGCGATGCTTATCACGCCCTCGCGACCTTCCCGCAACCATACTATCCGTTCGTGATCGTTCTGCTCTATTGCCGCGGCGATACCGTCACGTAAATAGCGTCCGGCCTGGGTTAGCGCGCCCAGTTCGCTCTCTATCTCGTCGTAGCCCGTCAGATGGCCTTCGGCATCCTCGATCGCTGTGTGCAGGGCGTCTAAAACATCCTCGACCTCAATCAGGGCGCGTTGCAACGCGTCCCAGGCTGTCTCCACTCGTTCCCAGTCGGGCTGGGCTCGCTTCGATCGCGTAATACGTAATCGGCGGTCGTAATCCCCGGCCTCTTCTGAGTGCAGCCGGAGGAAGCGGCGCACCGTCTCGAAGAACGGCGTCAGGCTATCCCTGGCCTGCAAATTCGCCTGGCTCAGCGCTTGCGTCAAGCCAACCAGATATGCCTGAGGCCCGATGGCGAATGCCGCGGCGCCGCGAGCGCTCTGGCGCACCATGTTTACGATCCCGCCTTGGCCGTCGCTGCGCTGGATGCGGTCGAAATGTTCGCTCAGCGCACTCTGCTCCGCCTCGAACCCTAACTGGCGAGTGGCCTCGTCTTCTAGATGGTGCGCTTCGTCGATGACGAGAACATCGTATGGCGGTAGCACGCGGTTGCCAGTGGCGATATCGGACAGCAGCAGCGAGTGGTTTACGATCAGTATGTGAGCGGCTTCCGCCCTCTGGCGCGCCTTCAGGAGAAAGCAGCCGTCGCCGCTTTCAGGCCTATTAGCGATGAAGCAGCCGCCCTCCTGAGCACTGAAGCGGTTCCACAGTGACTCTTCCTCACCGCGCAGGTTCAATTCGCTGCGGTCGCCGGTTTCCGTTTGTAGCAGCCACAGGAGCAGGCGCACCAGCATTTTGGATTCCTCTGGTCTATTGCCTACCGACCGGCGCAAAGCGGTGAAACGGCGTAAGCAGAGGTAGTTTCGCCTTCCTTTGAGTTGAGAACCGCAAGGCTATCGTCCGCGCCTGCGACATCAAGCAGCCGACGGAGCAAAGGAACGTCCTTGTTTGTCAGTTGCTCTTGTAGGTTGATCGTGTTAGTCGAAATTACCACGCGGGCGTTGTTCGCCAGCGCATAGCGCGCGGCGGGAATCAGATATGCCAGCGATTTCCCGACGCCGGTGCCAGCCTCGACGATTAAGCTCTCACCCTCGACGATCGCTTGGGCCACCGCGCGGGCCATTTCTGCCTGTTCCGGCCGCTCCTCGAAGTTAGGGAAGGCATCGCTGCCGTCCCGGGCAGCGTTCAACACGCTGAGCACTTGCTGCTCGGTTATCTCAGTGTATGTAGCGTTCGGCGCTAGCGGCCGGCTGCTGACACTACGCGCCTTTTGAGCAGTGCTAGCCCCTATGCCCGCCGACGCCAACCCTACAGAACGCTCTTCGAGGACCTGGCGGAAGAGGTGCTTCAACGGCCAGGCCGTGCTCGACGCCAACTGGTCGATCTCCGCCAGCACTTCGACCGGCGTTGCCCGTAGCCGTTCGAGCAGGGCGAGGAAAGCGTCCTTTGCGGCGATGGCGTCCGGCAAAGCTCGATGTCGCACCGGGAAATCGAGCTCGAAACGCTTTGTGAGGTTGTAGAGGCTATAGTCGCCTAAGCCGGGCAAGAGCAGCGAAGCTAGTTCTCGGGTGTCGAACGTTGGCCCGCTTGGGTATACGCCTGCCTCTGCTAGGAACGCTATGTCGAAGCTCACGTTGTGCCCGACGACCGTGCTGCTGCCGATGAAATTCTCCAGTTCGGCGCTTACGGAATCGAAATCCGGGGCATCTTGAAGGTTATCGTCATTTATGCCGGTGAGCAGATGGATACGGTACGGCAGCGGCCTGCGTGGGTTCACGAACGTAACGAAAGAGTCGTGTGTCTCACCGGCGGCGTCGAAGCGCACCGCTCCGATTTCGATTATCTTATCGGACTGCGAATCGATGCCTGTGCACTCGAGGTCGATGCTTACATATGACGTGGACAAGTTGCCGCCTTTCCGCCGATTATAACATGCGTTCTACGGTTAATTAGCAGCCTCGGCTATATGCGGCATGACCCAGCCAAAGCTCACCAGGAATGCGAAAGCCAGCACGATTATCGGCCAGTACAGGCGGCGCAAGGGAATCTGGACCATAATCAAATTCATAGTTGAGAAGAGGACTATCACGAGCGTAAAGAGGCGGTTCGGGCTCCCCAATCCGCTATCTGGAAACTCGGTCTCCGCTCCCCAGTACAACAGGCCTAGGACCATCCCGACCGCCGTCCAGACTATGAACGCGAGCATTGATATGGGAACGGCTAGCGCCACCCAGGAGAGATTACCAGCTACGCCCTGCGAGAGGAAGGTGGAGTGGGCGCGGGCGTGAGTTAGCATCACGGCGCCTAGCCATGTGAAAACAATAGCCATGAGGTAGCCGGCCGTAAAGCCTGCGAAGATCTCTCCCACGCTTATTTCTCTATGAGGGTAAGGCCGTAGCGGCCTCGGTACCAATGGTAGCAGCAGCGTACACATCCGCGTCAATACGCTGGTTGACACTATACACTATCGCTTTTGCATCAGCCTCATCCTGCGCGAGCACAAAAAGCGTAGGCCCGGCGCCCGCGAGGTGCACAGGCCGGCCGGACGCGTCGGCGAGGGCCTTCCAGTGGCCTTCGAGGCTTGGAAAGACCTCTAGAGAGGCTCGCTCGAAGACGTTGACCAGCGCCTTATCCTTTAAGGCGAGGCCGCCCTTCAGGCTTTTGACGAAGTCAGCCGTATGGCGGCCGTGGCTAAAGTCGTCGGGTCGGAGTTGTCCGAATAGCGTTGCCGTTTTGGCCGGCAGTTCGATAGTTGGTGCCACAAGTACTAGCCATACGTTATTAAGATCTGGCAATGGCGTGATTATCTCGCCGCGACCTTCGGCGAGGGCCGTGCCCCCGTACAGAAAAAACGGGACGTCGGACCCGACCTCCGCCCCGATCTCCGCCAGCTTATTAGCGCTCAAGCCGAGTCCCCAGAGTTCGTTAAGGCCGCGGAGGGTTGCGGCGGCGTCGCTACTGCCACCGCCTAAGCCGGCTGCGATGGGAATGTCCTTTCGCAAATGCAGCCGCGCTCCGCTATTTCGTGCCACCCTCTCGCGTAAGAGCTGAGCTGCCTGCCACGCCAAATTCTCTTCATCTGGTATCGGCGTGGCGCTGTCCTGCTCGATCGTGACGTCGTCTGCGCGCTCGAACGTCAGCGTGTCGACGAGATCGATGGTCTGTAGCACCGTCCGCACCTCGTGGTAGCCGTCGTTCCGGCGCCCCAGCACTTCTAGAGTCCAGTTGATCTTTGCCGGCGCTCTAACGATTAGCTTCATGGTAAGCGAAAAACTTGCGCCAGCTACTATAGAGGTCTAGCCATTCCGGCAGGCTAACCGTTTGCGCCCTGCGGGACGGCTCGACGCCTGCTGAAGCTAAAAGTTCTGCACTTGCTGTAGCCTCTATGCCTAATCCTAGCGCTAAAGCGTTGTGGAGCTGCTTGCGCGGTGCCCGGAAGCCGGCGCGTAACAACGTGAAGAAGCCTTCGCGCTCGGCCTCGGCTAGCGGGAGCTCTGGGCGCACGTTTAGCTCGACGACAGCCGACCAAACTTTCGGGGGCGGCGAGAAAGCTTGCGGCGGTACGCTGAAGAGTAGGCGAGGTTCGGCGTAAAACTGGACGCAAGTTCCCAGTAAGTTCATGCTTCCGGGCGCCGCCGCCATGTTTTCGGCGACTTCCTTCTGCATCATCGCAACGATCCGTCTTGGTCGATGCGGCGCTTCTAAGAAGTGTCGTATGACCGCCGCGGCGATGTAGTACGGCAAATTGCCGACCATGACATACGGTTCATGGTCGTTGTTGCTTTGTACAATATCTTCGATAGGAAGCGCCAGCACGTCGCCGCAGACGACTCGTAAGGCGGCATAACGGCTGGCGAGAGAGTTGAGCTTGGCGCACAGGTCCTCATCGATCTCCACAGCCACCACTTCAGCGGCCGCGTCCAATAACGGCTGGGTAAGAGTGCCTGGCCCAGCGCCGATTTCGACGATTCTTTCGCCTGTCAAGGGAGCGATGGCTTGGACTATTCGCTCCAGCACGCGCCTGTCGCGAAGAAAATGCTGTCCGTACTTCTTTCGCCCGCGAGGCGAGGGCGCAGCGCGCCAGAGATCGGCGGCTTGTTCTTGCATAGCTCTAGTTTACTGCGAGCGTGGAGTTTTCGGAAATCTGAGGTTACAAATTGTGCTCTGTGCTTCGCGTAAACCCAATCTACGGCAATATCTGGATAGTGACGTTGCCGGTCGCCCAGGGATTAGCTATGCCCTCAGGGAACGCAAGGTCTATGTGGTTGCCGTGGACGCCGCCGCCGGTATCCGCCGCCACAGCGTAGCCGTAGCCGGGGATGTACATCCGCGTCCCCAGCGGTATAACCCGCGGGTCTACCGCCACAACGCCATGCGTAGCATATGCGCCTGTAGCGGTACGCCCGTAATTGGGGTCGCCGGGTGATCTGCCGCCATGTGAAGCGTTGTACCAGGTAGCGTATACGTTCATGCTGTAACCGCCAGATGGGCTCGAAGCGGCCGGTTGAGCCCTGTAAGTAGGCGCCGCCGCTGGCTGGACGACTCTGCTGCCTCTCGTTCCTCGAGCGATGATCGTTGGGCGCGGATCGGGATCGATCCAGGAGTTCACTATCGTCCGGTTTATTTCGCTACCGTTTTCGTAAGTTACTCTGGTCTCGATCTGGTGGACGCCGTCCCAGCCTTCTTGGATAGTAGCCGTCTGACCGGCGCTCATCGTTGGGTCGTTGCGATAGACAACCTCGTGAGCGATCGGCTCTTGCACCATCGCAGTCTCTTCATGGACGCGGGTGACCGTTATGGACATCCCTGTTGTCACCGGCGTGGTCAGGCTCGGTTCTACCCGGTCGAGTTCACCCAAAGTAATGTCTGCTTTCTCTAAAGCCTGCTCGACGATCATGGCGTGGGTGTGGATCCTGCCGCTTATTTCGCCGTCGGCCAGAGAGATCTGCTTCGACGGATAGATATATATCGTCATGCCGGGCTCTAGGGTTTTATCGGCCCCGGGGACTATTAAGTCGTACTGCGAAACGTTGATCTGATTTGCGGCTAAAGCTGCGCCGACAGTGGTCCTTGTAGTGACCAGGGCCTCACTGATGCCCTCTTTCTCGACGAAAAGAGACACTGGTTTAGGTTTGCTGAAGTAAGAAGGTGTAAGGGGAGCAGGCGCCTGATGCAGGTCTAAGAGCAGGTCATGAACGCCGCTGATGGCTTGTGTAGTCGCATTGGCGTTAGAGAGTGTCGGAGCGCCAGAGTTATCGGGCCACGAAATAGACGATGGAGAAAGTGCGTACCGGTTGATATTCAGCTGGAACTCTGGCATTTGCCAGTCGGCTACTTTCGTGCCAGACGAGATGGGAAGGCCGGGGACGCTGTACTGCGTAAGACTAACTAGCGTGGCTAAGATGAAAATGAAACTGAGAACTAGGAGCCTATCATCGAGCCGCTTAGGCCAGACGAGGCTCGCAGCCTTGTTGCCTTCGTATCTATCGCTCAGCCGGGCGTTGTTAGGCCACGACCGCTGCCGCCTATCCCCCAAATGCCACCTCCGCGTTCTGGGTGTCGGATCTGACACCCATAATCTTTTTGCGGCCGTGCACCTGCTCTCGATTTGGCCTGCAAGCTTGCCTATGCCCGCCAGCTCCGATCAGGTAACCTGCGGCGCCCGGAAACCTCTACTTACCGCTGCTTCCTTCCGGACCTGACGGGGTTCATAGGGCTCCGCCGCGCAGGGCCCAATCTTCAATACCGGCTGACAAAGGCAGTCCTCGCAGTACCTGAACCTCAAGCAGGGATTCAACCCCACTATAGCGGATTGTGGGTTCAGGGCACCGCTAGCTCCCCGTCTAGCACGACCGTCGCCCATCCTACCCTAAAAAGCGCCAGGCTGTCAACCCAAATATGACCTTGAACCCTATCCACGCCTGATGATAGAATGTCGCCATCGCAGAAATTCCCTTAAAATCAAAATTGTGAAGTGAGTATGCGCGTTCGTAAAGCTCTGATTTTAGCCGCCGGCTTCGGTACGCGGTTTCTTCCTATCACTAAGACGATACCCAAAGAAATGCTCCCGCTCATCGACCGCCCCATCATTCACTACGTCGTGCAGGAGGCGGTAGAAGCAGGTCTCGACCAGATCGTTATAGTCAGCGCGAACGGCAAAGGCGCAGTGGAGGACTATTTCGATACTGCGCCTGAACTAGAACGCCACTTACAAGACAGAGGCGATCAAGAGAAACTCGCCTTAGTGCAGGGGCCGAGGCGAATGGCACAAGTCGTGTACGTGCGGCAGCAAGAACGGCGAGGTGTCGGCGACGCTGTGCTTTGCGCTCGTTCCGCGATCGGGGACGAGCCGTTCGCTCTTTTTTTCCCTGACGATGTGCTTATAGCAGCTAAACCGGTCATGGGTCAGCTCATAAAAGCATTTGAGGAAACCGGCGGTAGCGTGATCGCTGTCGAGCGAGTGCCTCGCGACGAGATATCGAACTACGGCATCGTAAAAGCGCAGGAAGTGAAGGAGCGCTTACATCGGATACTAGGTCTGATAGAGAAACCACGCCCTGAGGAAGCGCCGTCCGACCTCGGTATCGTCGGCCGGTACATCCTAACGCCCGAAATCTTCGATTTTCTGACGCAAACGCCTCCCAGCGCCGGCGGCGAAATACAGCTAACGGATGGCCTTGACCTCATGCTGGCAGAGCAGCCCATCTATGCGTACGAGTACGAGGGCGACCGCTATGATACGGGGCGCCCTCTCGGCCTCCTCAAGGCATCTCTAGCGGTTGCTTTTCAAAGGCCAGACCTCGAGCCAAGCTTGCGCTCCTACCTGCAAGAGATGGATAAGGGTAGATAAATGCGTGTCCTAGTGATCGGCTATCCCCTCCCGAACGCGAATTTCGATAACTACAGCTTTGTCAGCGCCCCTTCCTTCTTTGATTACGATGCCATCGTCGTCGATCCTGCCAACATCACCCGTGTTGTGGACGATGCCCTTAAACAGGTAGAAGAGCTGAACACTTTTAATAGCCAGCCTGTAGTCAACGCACCGACGACGCCCGTAGGAGTCGGCCTGGCGGAACAACTACTACGGCGCATCGATGAGACGTCGAGGTTTCTGGCCAAAGGCGGTCTGGTTGTCTGCTTCCTCAGACCAAACATGCCCCACACCGGCGTGATAGGTTTCCCGGGCTGCGATCGTTACTATTGGCTGCCCGCCCCCAGCGGCGTCATTTACGGCGCGACCCAACTTGTGCCTGGAGAGGGCTTTCAGTCAGCTATTACTGATCCCGCTCATCCGTTCGCCCGCTACTTCGAGTCTCAGCGTTCGGCTGTTCGTTACCACGCCTACTGGGTCGATGACCGGGTGCCTCACTTCGCTGTCTTCGGTCGTGTTTTCGCCCGCAGCGTTGGCGGAGCGGCGCTCGGAGTCGAGTTCAAGATCGGTGGCGGCCGTATAGTCTTCCTGCCGTCGGCAGACGGCCTCTACAGCAACGATTCGCGCTATGATTTGGCCCAGACGGTATTCAGTTGCATTGAGCAGAGCCTCATTGGCATGCTAGACGAGCCGGAACCAGGCTGGGTCGCAATGGAAAGCCTCCCTGGCCTCGCTTCCCTCCTTGAAACAGAAGAACGTGAATTGACTCGTTTGACTGAAGCCGAGGCTGGTTTAGCAGCAGCCCGGTCGGCGCGCGAGGAACTGAGCAAATACCGCCGCCTTCTCTGGCAAGAGGGCAAGTTCGGGTTGGAGGCTATCATCCGCGACTCGTTGCAGGTTATTGGGTTCAGCGTAAGCGATAACCTAGACGAACCAGGGACGGCCAGCAGTAACGGCGAAGCCGCTTTCATAGAGGTGGAAGGAGCAGCAGAGGCAGTTGAGATGGCGCCCCATTACCGCCTGCGCCAGCGCCGTGAGGACGAATTGCAGAAAAGCGGCCGCTACGTCAAAGGCCTGGTCGTGGTCAACGGCTACCGTCGACAGGCGATAGCCGAGCGTCCGCAACAGTTCTCAGACGCCTTACGGGTGGCTGCAGAGAGCACTCGCTTTTGCCTCTTGACCACCGGCCAGCTATTCGATTTAGTCAAACAGCGGCTCGAGAACCCCGAAGAACGCCAGCTAAGCGATATTCGCTCTGCGCTTCTCGCCACAGAAGGCGAATACCAGCACGACGCTCCTGTCTCCCACCCGAGCAGCTTAGGAGGAACAACCCTTGACGAACGACAACAGCCTTAAAGGCCGCTGGGCGCTGGTTCTTGGCGCGTCGAGCGGCTTCGGCGCGGCCACTTCCCTTGAACTTGCCCGTCACGGCATGAACATCTTCGGCGTCCACCTTGATCTCCGGTCAACTTTGCCGAATGCCGAGCGCGTCGCAAACGAGATCCGGGATGTGGGTTGCGAGGCCGTTTTTTTCAACATGAACGCTGCCGACGCTGATAAGCGTAAGCAGGCGTTAGAGTCAATGAAAGAACGCCTGAGCCAGGGCGATACGGTCCGGGTGCTCGTCCATTCATTGGCTTTCGGCACTCTGCGGCCATTCGTGCCGGAAAATCAGGAAGAGGCGCTCAAGCAGTCGCAAATGGAGATGACGCTGGATGTGATGGCCAACAGCCTGGTCTATTGGGTGCAGGACTTATACTACAGCCATCTCTTGGGGCCGAATAGCCGGCTTTTTGCTATGACTAGCGTTGGCTCAACCCGCATTTGGCCCGGCTATGGCGCCGTTTCCGCTGCGAAGGCCGCGCTGGAGTCGCACGTGCGCCAGCTATCGTACGAACTCGCGCCGTCTGGCGTTCGTATCAACGCTATCCTCGCTGGGGTGACCGATACGCCCGCACTGCGAAAAATACCCGGGCACGAAGCGCTTATCGATTGGTCTCGCGAACGTAATCCCAGCGGGCGAATGACGACCCCTGAGGACGTAGCGAAGGCGATAGCGATGCTATCCGGCGAAGGCAGTGGCTGGATCACCGGCGATGTTATCCGCGTCGACGGTGGAGAGAACATAAGCGGCTGAAACTTATGTCAGCGCTATCGTGGGTTCTCTGGGGGAGAGGAGGCGGCTCGTGGTAGGTGAAACCCTCGTCGGCGGCGCGTGCCAATCTGGGCCCCATGACTGACGACGCGGCAACGGGGCGAATGCGTGGCGTCTTCGTGCTTGCCGACATCTCAGGCTACACGGCGTTTCTGTAGTCCGTCAACGACGCCCACGGCGCGGAGATGGCGGCGGCCACCGGAGGTCCCAGCCGCGTACCCAATGATGACCAGCCTGCTCGACGGGATCGTAGAGCGCCTGGTACCCCCGTTCGTGTTCTCGAAGCTCGAGGGTGACGCGGTCTTTGCATACGCGCCCGAGGGAAGCTTCCCGTTGCGTGGTCGCTCGGTGCTCGACTGCATGGCCGGCTGCTACGCCAGCTTCCGCGAGCGACGTGACCGGACCGAGAACCTAATGCTGTGCACCTGTCGCGCGTGCACGAGGTTGCACGACCTGGATCTGAAGTTCGTCGTCCACCAGGGCAGCTACGTCTTGCAGTCGATCGCGGGACACGAGGAACTCCTCGGTCCCGACGTCACGATGGCGCACCTGTTGCTGAAGAACTCGGTCGTCGACGAGTTCGGCCGGTCCGCGTACGCGCTCGTCACCGAGCCGGCGATGACGCACCTCGAGATCCCGTCCGGCAGCTCGCGTCCGCACACGGAGCACTACGCCCACTACTCGCCCATCCGGAGCCACGTCTTCGCGCTGTGAGCGAGCTCACGGTGGGCGGTGGACCGTGCGCCGCTGGCGGGAGTCACGGGCAGAAGAACTGTATAAGTTCGACCAGCGGTTCATGGACATGACTAGCCGATATTGCTTATTGCTCAGCAGCGACAGCCCACAGACTCTTAGAGAGGCCGCCGAAGCTATAACGCGGCCCTGCAGAACAGCCGGATCACTGTCATGCCGGGCGAACAGCACATCGCCATGTACACCGCGCCCCGACCTCTTTGTGCATGAGGTACAATCTTCTTGACCGAGCCAAGCTAACGGAGCTAGCTATGGCAGACATGAACTATTACGATACTTTTATTGAAATCGCGGACGACTGTCCCGTAAATGCTGCTGAAATACCGGAGCACAAAAGGGATAATAAACCTTAAAGCCATGCGCTCAAAGCGGGCGTAGGAAAACAGTCGCAAATAGGTCTGAAGTACATAACAGAAGCCGCTCGTGAATTTTCATTCAGGAGCGGCTTCTGTTTTACTTTTACGTTCGGGTTATACCTTACGCGCCGCGATCTCGAGCCAGTTGCGCGTGCAGCGTTGGATGCCAGACGCATGGAAAGCGGGGCGTATCGCCTGCTTGAGCGCTTCGCTTGCCGCTTTAGCATCGTGCTCAGCTGCTCGCAGGGCGCCTAGTGCGAAATCGCGATATTCGCTTATAGCACGGAAGAAGTTCTGGGGCAGAGCCGCCGGGTGATTCTCCAAGTATGATATCTGGAAGCCATTACGCTCTAACAACTCGGCGTATTGTTCCGGCGTTAGCCAGTCCATCGCCGCAACGCGCTCGCCCTTTTCACGGTTAGGAAGCTTGTGATTCATAATCGCTAGGGCGTTTTTGACCCAATGCATATAAAACCGCCTGGTCTCTTCCGGGTAGCAACCCTCGTAGTAACTTGTGCTGATCACTAAGTGACCGCCGTCGCGTAGAATGCGGTGGATATCCCTGACCGCTTTCTCCTTCGCGTTGTGGCCGAGCATGTGGATAGAGTTGCAGAAGAAGACTAGGTCGAAATCCCCGCGTAGCGGCAGGTCTTGCGCTTGGGCGGCGACCATGTCCGTGCGCGTAGGATCGAGATCTCCCCGAGCCGTCTGTAACGCTTCCATGTCCATATCCAGATCGACTACTTTAGTCTCCAGGCCCATAGCCTCAGTTTCCTTAAGGAGGATCCTGGTAATAAGCCCCGTTCCGCATGCTAGGTCCAACACTAATTGCAGAGGATGAATCTCCTTGAAGCGGAGCATGCGTTCCACCAGGTCTTCGTTCAGCTTAACGTAGCTTTTGACTTTAGCTACAGGATCGAGGCCGGAGACAACTTCGGCGACCATTTATCATTCTCCCTTGTAATCTAACGTACCACTATTCTACGATAAAAGTGAGTCCTTCTAGCTGAAGGGCTCACTTTTATTTCGTTCGTTTAGCTTAAACCCGATGGCAGGCTACCCAGTGCTCACGCCCCTCGGTGCCCAAGTTCCTAAATTCCGGGATCTGGACTCGACATTCGTCGATCGCAATTGGACAGCGGGTGTGGAACACGCAGCCGGATGGCGGGCGCAGAGGGCTTGGAACGTCGCCCATAAGGATGATACGCTCTCGCTTCAACTCCACCGCTGGGTCTGGAATCGGCACCGCCGAAAGAAGCGCCTTCGTGTACGGATGGAGCGGGTTCTCGTAAAGCTCATCGCGGTCCGTCAACTCAACGATGTGCCCCAGGTACATCACCGCTATGCGGTCGCTGATATGCCGCACCACCGACAGGTCGTGGGCGATGAAGAGGTAGGTCAGGTTGAATTGCTGTTGCAGCTCCTGCAGCAGGTTGATGACCTGCGCCTGAATAGAAACGTCGAGCGCCGAGACCGCCTCGTCGCAGACGATGAAGTCCGGCTCAACCGCCAGGGCGCGGGCAATGCCTATGCGCTGGCGCTGGCCGCCGCTGAACTCGTGCGGGTAGCGGCTGGCGTGGTACGGGTTAAGGCCTACCGTGCGGAGCAGTTCTTGCACTCTTTCACGCCTCTCGCTCTTGTTCTTCGCCAGCCCGTGGATCAGGATAGGCTCGCCTATGATCGTTCCGACAGACATACGGGGGTTTAGGGAGGCGTACGGGTCCTGGAAGATCATCTGCATCCGCCGCCGCATCCGGCGAAGATCACCGCCCTTTATCTTTGTGAGTTCTTGGCCATCGAAGTTGATTGAGCCGGCCGTAGGCTTATAAAGTTGGAGGATGCAGCGTCCGGTGGTGGTCTTGCCACAACCGCTTTCCCCCACTAGTCCTAGCGTTTCGCCTCTTCGGATATCGAAGCTTATATCATCAATGGCTTTAACCTCGGCAACCTTCTTTTGTATCAGTATGCCCGAGGTCACAGGAAAGTACATCTTAAGGTTCTTAACCTCAACGATGGTCTCACCGTGATGGCCATTGCCATGGATTTGGGTTGGTGTCTGTTCTACTGTCATGTGTGTGCTACCTCCTCCCGCGGTTTCCCAGAGCCGACCTCTACCCAGCATGCAGCCCAGTGCTTTTGCCCGACCAGCAGCAAGGGCGGGTCGTCCAGCGCACATTTATCGATAGCGTAAGGACAGCGAGGGCGGAACGGACAGCCAGGCGGCAAGTTCACAAGGTCGGGGGGCATGCCCTCGATCGGGTTCAGCTTAGACTTACGCTTTTCGTCCAACCTCGGCACAGACTTTAGCAGACCCAGCGTATACGGGTGCTGTGGGTTGGCATAGATCTCGGCAGCCGAACCGGTCTCGATAATTCTGCCCGCGTACATCACGCTCACGCGGTCAGCGTAGCGGGCCACGACGCCGAGGTTGTGCGTAATGATGATCACCGCTGTGCCCATCTCCCGGGTTAGCTTCGTAAGAAGCTCGAGGATCTGGGCTTGGATCGTCACGTCAAGAGCCGTAGTTGGCTCGTCGGCCAGCACCAGTTTAGGATTGCAGGACAGCGCCAGGGCAATCATCACTCTTTGGCGCATACCCCCGGAGAACTGGTGGGGATAGTCGCCGATACGGCGTGCTGCCTCTGGTATACCTACCATTTCCAGTAGCTCTACCGCTCTCCGGATCGCTTCATTTTTGTTCATCTTAAGGTGCAGCTCAATGGCCTCTGTAAGCTGCTTACCGATAGTGAGGACTGGATTGAGGGAGGTCATAGGCTCCTGGAAGACCATCGATATCTTGTTTCCTCTGATCCCGCGGATGTGGTCTTCGTCCGCTTTGATGAGGTCTTGGCCCTCAAAGGTCACTTCCCCACTTACGATCTTTCCCGGAGGCTGAGGAATAAGCTTTAGGATGGTCATTGCGCTGACGGACTTCCCACAGCCACTCTCGCCAACGAGGCCGAGGATCTCGCCCTCTTCGAGTTCGTAGCTGATGCCGTCTACTGCCTTGACCACTCCTTCCTCGGTATAGAAGTAGGTCCGGAGGTCCTTAACCGATAACAGGGTGCCCATGCATCCTCCTTTTCTAGATTTCCAGAAAATTAGCCTTCTTCAGGCCTCCGTACACAAACGCTACTCAGTAATAAAGCAAATCGTTAAGCGCTGTTGGTGGGGAAGGGGAGACTCGAACTCCCACGCCTTTCAGCACATGATCCTAAGTCATGCTCGTCTACCGGTTCCGACACTTCCCCACGTTGGTGACCCGCCCAGGAATCGAACCTGGAACACGCTGATTAAGAGTCAGCTGCTCTGCCAATTGAGCTAGCGGGCCAAAGGTAAACAAAGCGGCCGCAGTATAACATAGGCCCTAAATCTTGGCAATAACTGCAACACTTATATTTTGCACTATTATCGGCGATCTGTTCAAGAGGCATTCGATTTATTTATATACTTCTAAGCGAAAAAACTTGGACCGCCAAACTGTGCCCACCATATCGTCTCTTCGCAAATGAAGCCAGAAGTATGGCGTCGACCATACACTCTTAGAGTGGCGCTCTGCGTACTATCGCCTGCTCGCGCTCGGGTCCTACCGATACGATATCGATGGGGCAGCCTAAAAGCTCTTCGATACGATTGACATAAGTCTGGGCCTCACGCGGTAGCTCTTCGAAGCGTCTCGCATCGGAAGTCTTACGTTGCCAGCCGGGCATCTCTTCTAAGATTGGCTGGCAACGCGCAAGGGCAACGCTACTGGCTGGAAAAGATTCTGTAGTTGAGCCATCGAGCCTGTACCCTGTGCAGATTTGGATGCTCGGCAGGCTGTCCAACACGTCCACGCGCGTGAGGACGGCGGACGTCAGCCCGTTAAGACGAGCGGTGTAGCGCGCCGCCACCGCGTCGAACCAGCCGCAACGACGGGGTCGCCCGGTAGTAGCGCCGTATTCCAGCGCTTGTTCGCGGATCCAGTCGCCCATCTCATCGGTCAGTTCGGTAGGCATGGGGCCGTTGCCGACGCGCGTCGTGTACGCTTTGTAAACGCCCACGACTTGATCGATCTGGGTAGGCCCAATGCCCATACCGATCGTCGCGCCTCCCGCTAATGAGGATGGGACGGATGAAGTGACGTACTCGTAGGTTCCGGCATCGAGGTCGAGCAGTGCCCCTTGGGCACCCTCGAGCAGTACGGTCTCGCCGCGGATGAGGCATTCCTGTACCAGGTCAGAAGTGTTAACTACGAAGGGCGCTAGTTGCCGACCGTACTCGACATAAGAGGCATAAAGCTGCTCCATGCTCAGAGGCTCGGAGTGGTAGTAGTCCTTGATGAGGGCGTTTTTGTAAGGGAGCAGCGTGGTTAGCTTCTGTTCTAGCACCTGTT
>WHTN01000058.1 GCA_009377715.1 Dehalococcoidia bacterium
CTGCTGGTAAAGTTCCCAGGCTAAGACGATAAACGTAAGGTTCGACATGTCCATGAGCATACATGGACTGTCGGATTTCTACGGCAACATTCCGCCTACCCACGTCACCTTGAGGCTTCACCTGATACCGTCCTGAACGAATACCGTTCGTTAAACGCGGGCTGATAGCGAGCAAATCAGCGAAGGCGGCTAGTCGAGTTCGCGGAACTCGCGCATCGTCGCAAACATGACGATAAATATCGCCGTGCACCCCGCGCCGAACAGCAGATAAGCCATCTGCAAATTCGTCACGTCCGCTACTACGCCGTAGAAAACCACGCCAATAGAGCCTAAGCCTCCCGAAAGGCTGATGAGACTGTTCACCCTCCCACGGAGTTCTGGCGGCGTCGCCTTCATAACGACCGTCTGGGTGCAGGGCTGATATTGCGACCCCAAGAGGCCAAAGACGCCGGCAGCAAAGATCGCTGTCCAAAGCATGCTGGTCTGGCTCAAGATAAGGGCCGCAATACAGGGCGAAAGGACAGCGAGAAATAGCTGCGGCCCTTTATAACGGAAGTCGCCGAGTGAAGCGGCGAAAAGGCCGCCGGCGATCATCAGCACGCCCGAAAACGACGTGATAAGCCCCAAAGCGCCCGGCCCCATATCGAGGACTTCGGGCACATACACCGGCAAGAGTTGGATAAACGGGGATCGCCAGCGTTATGACCGTGACCCCAACGATCAGGATGATGCGCACTTCCGGCGTGCGGAGTGAGTAGCGCAAGCCCTCGCCGAAGGCACGAAAGACCGATTCGCGCCGCTCCTCGGTAGTTATCTTTAACGGCCACATCAGAAGCGGCATAAACACGGGCAAGACCAGGAAGCCGGCCATGGCGAAGTAAGCGCCTTGAACGCCGAACGCCTGTATCAGAAAGCCGGCTATAGACGGGCCGATGACCCGTGAGCTGCCCATTACGACCGAACTGAGCGAGACTGCGTTCATCAGCCCCTCGCGAGGCACGAGGCTCGGAATAATCGCCTGACCGGAGGTCTGGCCTACGGACATCGCAGCGCCAGCGATCATGGCGCTAACGACAACGTGCCACATCGCGACTTGGTCGATAGCTATTAACACCGCAAGCAGGAGAAACGACGTTGACGCCATCGGCAGCGATCATTAGGTAGCGGCGGTCGATACGGTCGGCGAGGACGCCTGCCAGCGGAACTATCCCCAGTTGGCCCTATCGCTCGCGTAGTGTGGACCAGTCCAACTGCTGTTGCTGACCCCGTAAGCTCCAACACCAACCAGCTGCGGGCGATTAGCTCAGCCTGAACTGCCATTGTCGATCCCAGTTGCGCTGCCCAGAGCAAGCGGAAGTCACGGTAAGCCAGCGCCGCGAACGTGTTAACGTCAACGCGGGAGTTGCTGCGCTTTAGGACGGTCCCACTCATCGTGTCGTAAGGCGGAGGGGCAGAGGTTTAGCCCGAAGGTTATCAATTGCTCAGGGCGAGGGTCAATGCCTGTCTACATACGGAAGTATTTGCCACGAAATCAGCACAAGGAGGTAGGGGCGACTGTACCTCTAGCGCGAAGCCTAAACGCTATCGGCGACATATGCCGAGCGCTTGTGTGTGCGAGCGCGATCGCCTTCGTTTAGCTGGGCCTTGCGCAGGCGGACCGATTTCGGCGTCACTTCAACCAGTTCATCGGCGGCTATGAGGGAAAGGCTGCGCTCTAAGCTGGGTGGCGAGGGCGGTGTAAGCTTAACGGCGATATCGCTGGTAGAGCTACGGATGTTCGTGAGTTTCTTAGTCTTGCAGACGTTCATGACGATGTCGTTTTCGCGCGTGTGTAATCCGACGATCATCCCTTCGTACACTTGCTGGCCAGGCTCAATGAAGAGTATCCCCCGCTCCTGAGCGTTGGCGATGCCGTAGCTCACGGCTGTACCGGTCTCCGAAGCGATGATAGCGCCGTTGCGGATATGACCGATATCGCCCGCCCATGTCCTGTAGCCGATATACTCCGAAGTCATGATCCCTTCACCGCCGGTGTTGCTGAGGAAGGTATCGCGGAAGCCGATCAGGCCGCGAGTCGGCGCTTCAAATTCGAGGCGGATACGGCCGTTGTGGTCGTTATGCATATCGGCCATTAGCGCCTTTCGACCCGAAAGTGCTTCGATAAGGAAACCGGTTGCCGACTCCGGCGCTTCTATATAGAGGCGCTCGAACGGCTCCTGAACTCCGCCCGGCGCGTGTCGTAGGATTACCTCCGGACGGGTCACCCCAAACTCATAGCCCTCACGGCGCATCGTTTCGACGAGTATAGCGAGGTGCAGTTCTCCGCGGCCGCTGACAACGAAGGCGTCGGCCGTTTCCCCTTCCTCGACGCGAAGGGCGACGTTCGTCTCCACCTCGACGAAGAGCCGCTCACGTAGCTGGCGACTGGTAACGAATTGCCCTTCGCGACTAGCGAACGGCGAATCGTTGACGCGAAAGGTCATCTTCATCGCCGGCTCTTCGATGGCGATCACCGGCAGCGGCGTCGTGACTTCTGGAGCAGTAAGCGTCTCGCCGATTAGGATATCGGGGATGCCGGTAATCGCAACGATCTCGCCGGCGCGCGCCTCCGGTATCTCCATTCTACCGATGCCCTGGAACCCGAATAACTGCGCTACACGATGTGTGGAAGAGGCTCCGGAGTGATCGAAGCGAATGATATTATCGGCTGAGTGAATGGCCCCGTCCGTTATGCGCCCGATGGCCGTACGCCCTCGGTAGCTGTCATAGCTTAACGTGGTGACCAGCATACGGAACGGAGCATCCTCATCGCAAAGCGGGGGAGGAGTGTGTTCGAGGATCGTCTCGAATAGTGGCTGCATGTCCCCACCGGTCACTGTGGGATCGAAGCTCGCATAGCCATCGCGAGCGTTCGTGTACAGCACGGGGAAATCCAACTGGTTGCCTTCTGTCGCCAGGTCCAAAAATAAGTCCTGGGTTTCGTGGAGGACTTCTTCGGTCCGCGCGTTACGGCGGTCTATTTTGTTGATCACGACGATGGCGTGCAAGCCGAGTTCGAAGGCCTTTCGCAGGACGAACTTCGTCTGCGGCATCGGTCCCTCTACCGCATCGACCAGCAAGAGGCAGCCATCCGCCATATTTAAAACGCGCTCGACCTCGCCACCGAAATCGGCATGGCCCGGCGTGTCGATTATGTTGATACGCACGCCCCGGTAGTCGACCGCGGCGTTCTTGGACATGATCGTAATGCCTTTTTCTCTCTCGAGCGGGTTCGAGTCCATAATAAGCGAACCCACCTGCTCGTTCTCGCGAAAAACGTTGGACTGTTTCAGCAGCGCGTCGACGAGAGTGGTCTTGCCGTGGTCTACGTGAGCGATGATCGCTAAGTTTCGTATATCGGGTCGGCGTGTTTCCATATGTATTGATAATACGTGGTCGCGCGGCGAGCGTCTAACTGAGTTTTCCTTTAGCCACTAAATCTTTGGCTTTGCCCAAGAATGTCATTCTTGAGCGACCCCTTCGGCAAGCTCATGATGAACTCCGGGAGCGGAGAATCTTACGTGTGAGTTGTATTTACGTAAGACTCTTCGCTTCGCTCAGAGTGATATGTTGGAGTAGGCCGACTTTTGGGCAAAGCCCAGTCGTTGACATGCCTCAGACACCGTAGTAACGTGCGGGCCAAGAATAAGTAAGATTTCGGAGGTTCCATATGTACAGGCGTTCGAGCTAATTGCAGTTGCTACAGCCTTGGTTATCAGCATCGCCTCGCTCGCTTTGGTCTTAAGCGGCGTCGTGAAGGCAGGGCCAGGTGCGGCTCCAGCCGCGGTTACGGTTGCACCTACGGTCATGTCCTATCAGGGACTGCTAAGCGACCCCGATACCGGGCAGCCTCTTGCCGACGGCACGTATAACATGCATTTCGCCATCTACGATGCCCCCGCTGGCGGCACGCAACTCTGGGAAGAGCCGGCCGACCCCGCTGTTGTACCGGTTCAGGTTACCAACGGCGTCTTCACGATATTGCTAGGCAGCCTCGTGCCGTTGAGCCCACCGGTGTTCGCCGGCGGAAACACGTACTTAGAGGTCGAGGTCGACGCGCAGACGCTCCAGCCACGTCAACAGATACTCTCCGTCGCTTACGCGATGGTGGCGGAAACCCTAGACGGCATGGACAGCGAGGACTTCTCTCCTGTTGGACATGACCACTTTGATGAGGCTTGGAGCGGTGCGAGCGACGACAGCGGCCTTCAGGTCACCAACACCTCGACGGGAATAGGCCGCTACGGGCTGAAAGGCGTCGCAGGATCTTCCTTCGGCTTCACAGCCGCCGAAGAGACGGGGGTTGTCGGCGAAAGTGCCGATGGTCACGGCGTCTTTGGAGCGAGTGAAACAAGCCGGGGTGTTGAGGGCTATAGCGAGAGCGGCATAGGAGTATTCGCGGGCACTCTCAATGGCATTGCTTTGCAAGCGGCAGGCGATGTGCTCTACAGCGGCGCCCTTATTGGCGCCTTCCCCCGTCCGGCCTACGATAGTGGCTTCCTAATTTACGCAGACGGCGGCGAAACCAAGACGCTAAATCATAACGTTGGCGGCGATCCAGATGACTATGTAGTGGACATACAATGCAAGTTTGCGGGCGATGGTTTCGCTCACAACTTTAATATTGGGCAAGACGAGATTGATACAGATATTGAAGGAGCAGCTTGGGACAACTTGCAGTCTAATTCGATATCAGTGCTCCGCTTCGTGGATGACCCATTCTGCGACAGCATCCGCTTGCGCATTTGGGAGATCGAATAGCTAGGTCTGGAGGGATAAGCCATGCGATACCGCAGAAAAGGCCTCCTCTTACTGGGCGGAGCACTCGTAAGTTCAGTTGCTTTCGTGGCGTTAGTCGCCGCTCAGCAGTCGGATGATTTCGATCTATCGTGGAACGTAATGGGCGGTGGCGGCGGAGAGAGCATATCGTCCGACTACTCAAGCCACGTGACGATCGGTCAGCCGATCGTCGGCATATCGGAAGGCGACGGTGTACGTCTAAACGTGGGCTTCTGGCCCGGCATAGGTGCGAACTTCACTTCCCCGACGCCGACGCCCACGCCTACGGCGTCTCCGACGCCCACAGCGTCCGCAACGCCATCGCCGACAGCATCCCCAACCCCTACGCCCGGGCCTGGGTTCTCGCTTACGCTTCATCCCGGCTGGAATCTGGTATCGAAGCCGACCGGCGGCAGCGTAGAAGTAGAGACGTTGCTCATCTCTATCCTTGAAGCCCTAAGTATAGCCTGGGCACGCGACGCTAGCGTAGCTCCGGATGGCGAATGGCTGAGCTTCGATCCCACGGCGCCGCCGGCCTTGAACACATTGGACGAAATCGATGAGACGATCGGCCTCCTGTTGTTCCTGCAAGAGGAAAGAACTATAAATGTGCCCGGCGACGTGCCGGAGACAACTTCGATTTCGGTGTACGGAAACAGGTGGAACCTCATAGGTTATCCGTCGCTCACTGAGAGGTCGGTGCCGAGCGTTTTGTCCGGCGTCCAGTACAGTGTTGTCTGCGCGTACGACGCGGAGGACGTGGATGACCCGTGGAAATGCTACGACCCGAACGTGCCGGAATTTCTGAACGACCTGCTAGAGTTCGAGGCGGGTAAGGGCTATCTGCTTCTGCCCACCGCTGATGGAACGATTACGATAGAGAACTAGACCAGACTTTGTATGCAGAGGCCCGAGCCGAGGTTCGGGCCTCTGCATATCCTAACTCTTAACTTACTTGACATGACTTTGATGGGATGCTACAACCATTTCAATCTCGAGCGATCCCTAGAATATGGCTACGCGCCTTAAAGCACACCTACCGTTAATCGTGGCCCTGCTCCGAATAAGCTTCGCTTGTGCGACGCTGGTGGGGTTAGCTGCCACGTATCTGAGGGCCGACGACAACCCAGAATTCCGAGTGTCCAATTTCTTCAGCTATTTCACGGTACAGAACAATCTCTTCGGCGCGGCCATTATGCTTCTCGGCGCCTACTTTATCCTACGCAAAGCCGGGCCGCCCCGCTGGTACGACTTCGCACGCGGGGCATCTACCGTCTACTTGATCGCAGTATTCGTGGTCTTCGCGGTTCTTGTCAAAGAAACCGCCCTACAAAATCCCTACCTAGTAGCCTGGGCAGACAATATCATCCACGTCGTCTTCCCCCCCGCTATGACGGTCGACTGGCTGCTTCTGCCGCCCCGACGGGCGATTCCCGGGAGGGTGACCGCCGCTTGGCTACTGTACCCTACCTGTTACCTGGTATATTCGTTTATTCGCGGCTGGGCCCTGAACTGGTATCCGTACCCATTCTTAGAGCCGGACCGCCACACAAACCTTGAGATAGCGCTCACTTGCCTCGGCATCGCCATCTTCACGGCTGTGGTTTCGGTCGTAGTCAAAGCAAGCGTCGAGATCAGGAATATGGAGCTTTTCAAGACCTGGATCCTAAGAAGAAGCGAGACGGCGTGACCGAACTCCGCTGGTTCTTAATAGCTGTTGGTATGGAGGATCTTAGACAGCAACAGCCGCGCTGAAGCGATTTTAAGCGAGTCGCATTTTTGGCGAATACGCCTTATCAGGAGGATCGCTGGTGGGCTCAAGTGTTTCGTCTTGTGCTTCGCCCTCGGGCGCAGGGGCCGGTTCTTCGCCATCGCTAGCGCCCTGCTGTTCCGGTTGATAGCAACCGTTGTCGCTCGAGACGAAACCTTCCTGACACTGGAGTTCGGCCACAAAATCTGAATTGTCGCCTCCGAAGGAGAACGGAGCTACGATGTAAGCCACCAGCAAAGCAATGGCGACCCAGAAGAAGGCAAACCAAAATATCTCCTGAGCGTTCTGCCACTGCGCGTGCGACCAGTTTTTCACAACCCCATTGTACCACTGTTGTAAAGTGTTTGACCGTTATATTGCAGGGTCTGGTGGGCGTACTGTCATGATGACGTAAACGGCCACTGCAGTGCCCCCCTACGCCGGCTTCGCGTAGTTTGCCATGCCAGCCCAATCCAAGGCGACGTATGGTTCGTTCCCAACGACCCAGGCATCGTGGCCAGGGGGCAGCGCACTAAGGTCGCCAGGGCCCACTTCCATCTCCTCGCCCGTCGACATTACAACGTGGAGACGACCGGAGAGCGTAATACCTACATGGCGAACCTCGCACCAGTCTGTCTTTGCTATGGGCTTGACGTTCTCCGACCATCTCCAACCAGGTTGGAGTGTGATCTTACCCACGGTGCCGTCCCCTAAATGCACTAGGTCTGTCTTGCCATTCTGGAAGGTCGTGGTGCCATCCGGCGAATCAAAGTTCTTGATCTGTCCCGTAGCCATTTTGATGCCCCTCTCTGGTGTTTGTTGCCTATAATGATGTACATATATTACGCCCTTCATTGAAAAGATTACGAGAGGTTAACATTTCTAACCGAGCCGACCAAGATTAGCGAAATAAGAGTGGAAGGGCATCGAATGAAAGGGGCCTTGACTCTTAGAGTCAAGGCCCCTTTCATTTTCAGCGATTGCTATCTGCTAGAACTGCCGGTGCGTACGCTTTGGGTGGCAGCTTCTAGCCACAGCTCATAACCTCTGCTGTAGTCTTCTACAACTACCGTTGCTGGCGACCCGGCTATCTATAGTTACGAGAACCGGAAGGCGCACGGTTCTCCTGAGGGCGAGCCTCTTGAACAGTAATAGTGCGATCTCCAAGCTGCTTGCCATTTAGCTCTTCGACGGCCTTCTTAGCTTCAACCTCAGTCGACATCTCTACGAAGCCGAAACCCTTCGGCCTACCGTCGAATTTGTCCGTTATGAGGTTTACGGATACTACACTACCCGAAGGGGAAAAGAAGTTGCGGATATCGGTCTCTGAAGTGCTGTAGGCCAGATTGCCTACATAGAGTTTGCTTGCCAAAATGTTGCCTCCTGTTATCGCCCTTTGTGGGCGATAGTTACCCTTCCCGTTTGATGCTGCCTAGAAGGGGAAAGGGGTCGCCTAGGAGACAGTGCGTACGCTACTTATGTAGTATACCACACTACTGCTTAACTTCATGCCTGTTTGTCCGAACCTCTATCATATCTAGCGCTCTGCGACCGGCTTCGTTGCTTCGATCTCCTCCTCGCCTTGTCCGCCTCCAATTGCCGCATTCTCCATGACATTCTCAAGCCCTTCAAGCAGGACTAGCAAGCGCCGCTGGCGGTCGCGCGGAAATCGCCGCAGATAGAGCAACAGGTCTGAGTCAATCCCCGGCTCGTGGTCTTTATCTGAGAAGGAGTCGGCGTTCGTGTGGGACTGGCCTATTCGTAGACTGTCAGCAACTTGAAGGCGCGCCGCCTCGAGGAGTTCAACCGGGTTTACGTGCATTGCCTCCGATAGGCGAAGCAGCGCCGCGGCGCTTGGATTCTTTACATCGCCATTCTCGATCTGTGAAAGATAAGACTGGCTAAGGTCTGCCGCCCATGCTAACTGCTCTTGACTTGAGCCTATAGATTGCCTTAGTTCCCTTATCTTACTCCCAAGTTCCATTCGTTCTCCTTAACGTTAGCGGATTCTGGCAGTCCCTCAGGTCGCGCGTCACTATGCTATGAGCCTCGCAGCCGGCATCTATATATATAAGACGTAGGATGGCATGCGAAACTTGCGCTACTTCCCCGCGCAACTCTCGAGGCGTGGCAGGACATTGAGATGATCCTTCACCAGCGAATCGATGAATGATGGGATGTCTTATGCGGCTATCGGCGTGAGGTAGCGAAAAGGAAAACTTAGCAATTTAGCAACTGTATGACCATTCGAGGGGCTAACCTAGGCTGGGAGTCGCGCCGGCTATGCGCTTATCTGCCTAGCGGACTCGCTATGACATCCGCTCCGACCCCGATCAGGGTCCCGAGATCACCCGCGACATCGGCACCTATGTCGATTTGTGTGCCGAGATCGACTGCAACGTTCGCGTCTGCCTCAATTTGCGTGCCGAGATCGACGGCCACATTCGCGTCTGTCTCAATTTGCGTGCCGAGATCGACGGCCACGTTCGTGTCTGCCTCAATCGCAGTACCGAGCTTGACCATGACGTCCGCTCTGACCGGGATTGGGTTGCCGAGATCGATGATAACGTCCGTGCGAGTCACGATTGGAGTGCGGAGACTCGGTTTGACCTCGGCCTTTGAGCTTACTCGGGTGCTCGGAACGGGCGTCGCGTTTATCTTCGTATTCATTTGGCCGCCAACATCGGGCAAGCACAGAAGCAGCGGCGCTAGATACGGTGACAGGATCTCCACCCGTGTTCGGTTGCACGTAAGCCCTCAGGGTCAGCCGGCCTTCGCGGCCTTGTCGTTGTAATTCGATCTGGGGTCGGCTTAGTTCCGAAGGTCGGCGCTACGTCTGTGCTTATACGGCCTTCCCGCTCGGCGGGCGGTTAAGTCTCTTGGTTATTTGAATCGCCCTTGCCGGGCATGACTACGGACTCGGCGATAGGCCTCGACGCCGCATTACCGGCGGAGGATTCAACAGGCGTCATTGGCCCAGAACATGAGGGCCTCCACGGCTCGGATGTTTCAAGAATTTCCGCGATCTCCCGGTAACTGTGACCCCCTATATCTTTGAGAAAGAGCGCCAGATGCTGGCGTAGTGGCAGCCTGCTAAGCGCTTCCCACACCAGTTCTCCCTGCTCTCTTCTATTGCCACCAACTTCGGATTTCCTTCGGCGGCTACTGGGAGATCGATGGATAGGGGCACCGTCAAAAGGCTAGACCGCCGTTTGCGCGCGGCATCGATACAGGACCGCGCGGCAATGCGGTACAACCACGCAGAGAAGGCCGCGGGGCTTTGTAGGGTCTTAAGCTCCCGGTAGACTTTAAGCCAGATCTCTTGGCATAGGTCTTCGGATAGATGAGGATCGCGAACAGAGCGAATTACGAGGTTGTAGATCAGCCGCGAGTAGCGCTCGTAACGGTCAGCGAAGGCGGTTTGCTCTCCGCAGATGAAGAGCGCACTGCTTCAGCATCCCCTCTTGTGAATACACCTTCGACATAGCGATAACAAACCATTAGCTAGCCAATTCACATACTGTCCCCAAAGGCCGCTTAGTAGTCAAGCCCCGCGTTCGCGCTGCGCCATCGCAACGGAGGTGCTGTGGGGTATGAGCATGGCTTTACATCCCTTAAATTTCCTCGATGAAGGCATGCTATGATAGGGGTCATTCTATAGAAATACGGTTTGTCCTTAAAGTGAGCGATAGCTCGGACGAGCGACAGGTAGCTCCCCATAGCGGCAATGAAGTAGTCACCTTAGGCACTGCCGAACGCCGCGCCGTCCTCACCCGCGCTTCTACAGAAGGCATCGTAACTATTCTGTTCACCGACATCGTCAGTTCTACCCGCCTTCGGCAACGTCTCGGTGATCACGCCGCCCAAGAACTATTCCGAGAACATAACCGGATCATCAGGACTCAGGTAGAGAAGCATGGCGGCCTGGAGGTAAAGACTTACGGCAACGGCTTCATGATCGCTTTTGCTGACGTGGTGGACGCTCTAATGTGCGCCATAGATATACAGAAGGGCATTGCTGAGCACACCAGGGAGCACCCTGAGCAAAGGTTAGAGGTGCGGATAGGCATAAATTCTGGGCGGGCGCTCAGGGAAGAAGAAGACTTCTTTGGCAATGCGGTAATTGTCGCCGCACGGCTTCTCGATCTTGTCCCACGTGGCGGCATAGTCGTTTCCGAGGTAGTACGCAGCTTGGCTGGAACATCCACTAGCTTTCGATATGTTCATTTGGGCCGGCGTCACCTAAAGGGGTTACAGGAAAGGCATGATATCTGGACAGTGGCGTGGCAACCAGAGGCGAGAGGTTTTGCTGGGCTATGAGCCAGGCCGGCGTTCCGTGTAATAGCTCCTCTCGCTCTCCTCGCCGCTGTTGGTGGTGGAATAGCGGGTGGCATGATCCTCAACCAAAACCTCGCGGGAGAAAGCGCTACGCCTGTCGACCCTTTCCACGAGATATCGACTCACATTACGCTAAGGTCGTTAGCTCAGATCGTCAGTGGCGACTGCCATCGGAAGATCTGGTCTTTAACGGCCCAGCCGAAGGGAATGCCACAGGGGACATTACAGGTTCGATTGTAGGAACATTTGGCTCGATACTCTATGTTGCCGATGCATGCCGAACGGGCTTAATCACGGGCGACTTCACCCTCACGGATGCAACCGGAAATAGCTTCTCTGTGAGATCAGAGGGGCCTCGTTCCACTGCGCTATTGCCAGAGGTGGAGACCAGTGCCTCGTCTACCACTTCTGGGCTAATTCTTACTGGTGGGACGGCATCTACGAGGGGATCATTGGCAGTGCCGACTGCACTACGTTAACGGTTCGCAAGGTTAATCCGGACCGCTCCGTTGCATCCACCTCAGAAGCTGACTGTAAATTTGAGCTGGCGACGGCAGGAGGGGCAGCGTCTTTGGAACCCTTAATCCTTCAAACCGGCGCCGGTGAGACGGAAATGACGGTCGTCGGCAGTCGTGTAGATCTTCCCAACAGCTTTAGCGTCGTTGTGTTGTATAGAAATACCCGGGACGAACCGCTAAAAGGGCTCTCGTTAAGATTACCTGTGCCGGATGATGCCCAGATAATAGCGGCCGCAAGAGGTGAAAAATTGCCAGTACCTGCAGGAAAGCGTGAGTGGCAACTGCCCGACCTCTCGCCCGGTGCGCTGCAACGCTTCGAGTTTACTGTGCAACTGCTCGCGGCCGGTAATCCCACCATCGAGCTCAGCGTGGAGATACAAGGTCAGGGATTCCAGCAGCCCGTAAAAAGCGACCCGGTAATTATAAAGGTCAGGCAATAGACGCTGCCGGCCATCTCAGCGGGAACGTTTCTCTTATGGCCCGAAGCTCCCGATAGAGAAAAGCAGAAGGGAGCACTAAAGATTGGGAACCCGTTTATGATATCGCTTATCGCGTCCTACAGATCGGTAAGGTAGCTATTCAGCGCGTTCAGGTTAGCGTGTCACAAGTGTTGGTTATCGTGTATAGCCAAGATCAATATGACAGAAATGTTCAGTTGTCAGATGAAATGAATTTGTGGCGCCTCCGGCAGGACTCGAACCCGCAACCCGCTGCTTAGAAGGCAGCCGCTCTGTCCCTTGAGCTACGGAGGCTTATAAACAGAGGCCAACCCTAGTTTGTTGTTGTAGTGACCTTATGCAAAGGAGCGAAGCGGCGCCCGATCAACCGTACGCTCACGATCTCCGTCTCGTTGAGATTGGGCGAAGTGGTCAGGTGCTTTTGCACGAGACGGCCGAGCGGCTGCGCGGCGATAACCGCTACCATTCCGGCTACAAGCGCGTTCGGAAGGCGCGTCATCCTATCACCAGAGCCGAGCGCCAGCGTCGACGAGAGACCCGCCAGCATACCGGCGACGGCGAGGTTAGTGCCACACAAAGGCGATACAGCCAGATAAGCTTCGCCTCCACGTAAGCGCTGCAGCGCTTCCCGCACGCACTCTTCGATGCGCGTAGTTGGTACGTCGCCATAAATATAGAAGCCGTCTTTAGTTGCCCGGCCAACCATACGCTTATGAGGGCCTGCCTTGCTCAATAACAAAGAGATGGTCGCATGCTCGAGTGCATGGTTCCGCCTGATAGCTTCCAACACTTTCAACATTAACTAAGTATGCCTCCGAGAAAAGTATAGCATAGGACATGCGTGCTAGCTCTTGCTGATGCCAGGTATAAATGAGCGCTCATACACGGTCAGTCTCACCCTAATTGTCACCGGAGAACCGCTCGAATAGGGCGATAGCACGCTCACTGTGCCTTCGTATACTCCTGCATCCATATTTTCCGCATTCACGCTTATCGAGAAGGCGGCCGGTGTATTGCCGAGATCGCCGCCGAGCGCAACCCCCTGCGAGCGTTCGACGGAGATCCAGGCATCGGACGGATTCGCCATCCAGGCGAGCGGGCCGGTGCCTGGGTTCAATACTTCTACCGACTCGACGCCTGTGCTGGATGTGTCGTCTTTAACCAGTTCGAAGCTTACATCTGTAACCGAGAGCGATAGTTGCGGAGCGCCGAGAATGAGAGAGCGGTCGCCTGTCAAGGGCGTTGAATCTGTGTGGCTCGGCTCGGGACGCGGTATATCCATTCCCGCCGTATTGAACAAGAAATTATCGAGGCTCATCGCTTTATAAACCTGTTCAGAAGTAAGGTCCGGCAAGGTAGCCGGCTGAGCAGGCCATAGCGGAGTGCGATCTGAGCCGACAATAGGCTGCGGTGGATTATTCATACAACCGTAAATGAGCTCCTGGTACGGGTAGTCCGCGCGGCTTTGCGAGCCGTCGCAGCGGTAAGGAGCACGGAGCATATCGTATTCGGCGTTCAGCGGGTGGTTGGAGATGCTGAAGCCGTGATAGCTCCAAATAGCGTAGTACCAGTCCTCCACAAGAGACGGGTTGCCGTCGCCTACGATCGGGCGGAAGAAAGGCGCGGCGTTCCACTTATCTCCTAGGATTAGAGTGCCGCGGGCTATGTTGTAGGCGTAATGACTGCCGACCATCAACTGCTCCGGACCGAGAACGTTGTAGCGTTCTCCATGCCACTGACGATCTGCGTAATGCCGTAGGCGCAAGAATGGGAAAGGGTTACGGGGCCAACGCCACCGTACGGCACGGTATTGTTCGCTTGCGTCCAGTTGCTCTCCATCCAGGCGATCGCTTTCATTAACATAGGCGGTATATAGCGCTGGACGGCGATGGTCCTGTTAGAGCGCGGCCCCTGCTCGATGCTTGGCAAGCCGAAATACGCATCGCCGGGGAAAAGGGCATCATAGGCCGCAAGCGTAAAAGAGTCCCCGTACAACTTGCGCCAGTCGCTGGCCTCATACGCATGGATGTCGAAAGGCCCTGGGGGACTGCCCGCGCCAGCACAGCCGTGCGTAGCGAGCGCGGGAGAAGCATCGCGCCCGAGCGCCAGCGCCAGGACGAGCGCTAAGGCAGCCGCGCTAAGCCACCATCTAAGATCCCGAAGGAACCCAGCCAACAAACTCCACCTGACCGGCGGCCTGCATCTCTTTCCGCTCGCCGTTACTAGAAACGATTACGCCCTTCTCATCTGCTAATCCACCCGTGCCAGCTTTCTCGAACGAACGCACCGCCAGGTACTCGCCCTCTTTCGACCAGGCGACCGGCACATCCAGACCCTGCGGTGGCGCAGATAGCGTTTCTAGGTTCTCTCCCGTAGTTAACGAGAAAACAGCCATCCCGGAGGCTGGCTGGCTATCGCCGACGGTGATTTCATCGCTGTTCGGTCGCCAAGCGAACCCCAGCTGATCGGTCTCGGGCTCCGATTGGGACGCAATCGGAGAAGGCGCGCCGCCATCAAGAGGCAAAGCAAAAGCCGCGTATTGCACTCGCCCATTGCTAAACTGCGGCGCCAGGTACACTATGCTTTGACCATCCGGAGACAGCTTCCGCTCGCGAGCGATGTGATCGCTGGCGTGCGCTACGATCGATGCGCTGCCATCCGACAGGGAAACTACCCCTATATCCGTCCCGCCAGACGCGACACGCGCGTAATAGAAAGCGCTGTTATCCAGAGCATAGCCTATGGGGTAGAGTCCGGGCGCATCGTCGGCTACGAGCACCGCCTCGCCATTCCCTTCGGCGTCAGCCTGGACCAAAATCTTTTCTGCGCTTGTTTCCCTGAGGAAGGCTACTGTCGAAGCGTCGGCGTTCCAGACTGGGGCAACCCTAATATTGGCTCCATCCGCTATTTTTTGGCTCTTCCCGGCGTCGAGGTCGGCGACCCAGACCTCGCTCGCTCTGGATCTGCCGCTAAGCGTCACGTATGCAACCCTGTCGCTATCCGGCGAAAGGTTGGCCTTAGCGCCAATTGCTGCAGCGTGTTCGATATTGGCTAGAGGGACGCGCTGCGCTGGGTCTTCCGCCAGCGCTAGCCAGACTGTATCGGCCGTAGACGTGAACTCCTTATAGATGAACCGGGTGCCTTCGGGTAACTGAGCACTCGCTCTGGACAAATTCCACGCTGCGCCATCCTCGGCCAAACCTTCGACGGACGGCTTTTCGTCGCCTTCGACGAGGCCGCCGATAGCGAACTGCCAGGCGGCCAGAAGGCCACCAACCAGTAAAACGAAGGCAGCGACTGGAACGAATCGGCGACTGTACATGATGGGCAACATTGGTACTACGAACGCTCCGAGTTTACGGATGACTTTGCGGGCCGGTCTGCGAAGTTTCTTCGTGTGAATTCTTAGCCTTTGCCGGCAGGAAGTACACAGATCGGACCCTTCTGTAGAGATACCAAGCGATCGCGAGCAGGGTGGCGATGATGATCGGGATTTCGACCGGGCGCATCCATTCCCGTATCTCCTCATAGCGTTCGCCAAGAGCGAACCCGGCCCAGGCCAGGCCTAGCGCCCAGATAAAAGACCCAACGAAAGTCAAAACTGTGAATGGAATCAGAGGCATACGCGCAATGCCCGCCGGCAGACTAATGAAGCTGCGCGCTACCGGCACCAGCCTGAAGAAGAACACCGCCCACGAACCGTAGCGGTCGAACCAGGCCTCGGCGCTCTCTATCTCCTGCGGCGTTATGAGGAGATAGCGTCCATACCGAAGCAGGATCGGCCGACCACCCCAAGCGCCGATGGCGTAAATAACCCACGCGCCGATCAAGCTGCCTAGGGCGCCGAAAAGCGCCGCTATTAAGAGCCATGCTTCGCTGAGGCCTTCATCCTTAACAAGCAGCCAGCCGGCGAGCGGCATGACGACCTCGCTGGGGACGAAAAAGACCACGGACTCGATGGCCATGAGGACCACTACGCCCGGCCATTCGATTAAGTCGTATATATAGAAGACAAAGCGCAGCAGCTCTTCTTCGATTGCGTTTATCAGACCTGCCTACCCCCTCACTCCCCCGGTGGACTGCTGCCCGATTGCACCCGCTGAGTTTAGCAAGCCAAATTGGGGGATGTCAAACGCGGCAGAGATGCTATAGCTGCTTACTGCGTC
>WHTN01000059.1 GCA_009377715.1 Dehalococcoidia bacterium
GATACCTTGCAGCCAGAGGTGGATGGTCTCCCGGTGCTTGCCCAGGCGCTGGGCGATGTACGCTTTCGGCAGACCCTGTTGGTAAAGTTCCCAGGCTAAGACGATAAACGTAAGGTTCGACATGTCCATGAGCATACATGGACTGTCGGATTTCTACGGCAACATTCCGTGGGGTTGACAGGGTTTTCAAGACGTGGTACAAAAACTGCTTTCAGTACCCTACTCTCTGGTCGATAGGTTGATCCACGTGTTCCCTGGCGCTTCGGCAGCCGATATGCAAGCTTTCAGTACCCTACTCTCTGGTCGATAGGTTGATCCCTGCCCACCGCCGCGCCTGCTAGCCGCAGGCTCTGGCCTTTCAGTACCCTACTCTCGGGTCGATAGGTTGATCCAAGGGAGATCGCAGCGCGGCCGGCTGGTGCCCCTTCGCTTTCAGTACCCTACTATCGGGTCGATAGGTTGATCCGTGCAGTATCTGGGGGAGTAGGCATCAGAAAAGAAGCTTTCAGTACCCTACTATCGGGTCGATAGGTTGATCCATGAATAACCTACAATCACGGCTACCCGCATCTAACAACTTTCAGTACCCTACTATCGGGTCGATAGGTTGATCCTGACCTCGTGATCACGGGGCCGAGTCGTGTAGACCTCCTTTCAGTACCCTACTATCGGGTCGATAGGTTGATCCTTTGCCTCAGGATTATTTAGTGATACCTTTGAGCAGCGCCTTTCAGTACCCTACTATCGGGTCGATAGGTTGATCCCCGGACTTTCCGGAGTTCTGTGAAGAGTATCTCGGCCTTTCAGTACCCTACTATCGGGTCGATAGGTTGATCCAGCAATAGATTACCATCCCCGGCTGATGAAAAACAGCATTTTCCACTCACTTCCACGTTTTCTTGAGCCTGTTGGCGTGTCGCCAGAATCGACTTTATCGCCCTTTCGATGCTCTTTCCGCAACGGCGTTTTTTGCGCCGCTCCGCCTTAGGGTTGCGAAGGATCTCGGGCAAAAAAGAGAGCCCTTCTAACGTGAATAGCTCATTTAAGGGACTGTCTTGTAATCTTGTGTTCTCTGGTAGAAGAATCGGTGACTACATTTGCGAAACAGACGCTATTATGCCTATTCGGGGTGGCACACGCGATAATACGGGCAGGACAGAGGGCAGTGATCTGGCAAACCGGGATCGATCTCTTCCTCCACCAGCCTAGCCCTTTCGTCCCGAGATTCGATAAACCACTGACGAAGCTCGTCATCGATGACGTGGAAGTCGCGCTCCACTACCACTCGGCCGTTGTGGAAGCTTACGTATACTATGCAGCCGAGGCTAACCGGATATTCGTAGACGCTCTCCATTACCAGCGCGTAACCGGTTGTGCTGAGACGATGGAAGGCTTCTTTGCGACCGAATTTAATATCCAGGACCATCGGCTCAGACCAAACAAAGGCATCCACCGATAGATGCCGCGACAGGCCGAGGAACGCGCCATCCAGTTTCTGCTCGACTATGACAGGTAGGGCCAAATTTACCAAAGAATCGATCCCGATATGCGGCTGGCGGGCTAGAATTTGCTGCACGCGAGCCAGTATTTGCTGATATTCGTAGTCCCACAGCAGCGTCGCTTTGGCGATTACAGTTCCGTCGTCCAAAGTGACGGAGGAGGTGGCGGGCAAGTTAGGTTCGCGAAGAGTGTGCAAGGCTGTCGCAGGGTTACCTTCAGTCGCATATATAGCTCGTTTAGCATCTAGGATAATCTGACATAAAACGGCATGAAGATAAGCGCCCTCTGTCATGGCCGGGTTTGGCGGCACGCGTCGGCGCATCACTCTGCGCAGATAAACGTCACGGCCAGTAGGGCAATAGTGGCCGGCTACCTCATAAACCCCTAAAGAGATATCGAAGATCGGGCTGAGAGGCGGCTTATCCCAGTTCCAGCCTCGCAGATCATCGGCCACACCGCGCTCCCGGGCCTGCGGCGCCAACCGACGAAGGACGAACCGCTTCTCTTCTTCGCTAAGGAAGTACATTCACCAAACCTCCGGGCACAGACTGCGGAACTCGCAGTCGACGCAACGCGAGCGGACTCGCGTAGGCGGCGGCTTCGCCTCGGCATCGAGCATCGCCCGGATCTCGCGAAGCGCTTTGTGGACCCAGCCGCGCATGTTCGACGTGATGCGGATCTCCTCGGCCCTCTTCTGCGGCGCCAGGTAGATGAAGCCCCGACGGACCGGTCGGCCGTACGCTTCTTCGACGAGTAGCGCGTAGGCGGTTAGCTGGTATTTGTGGTTCAGCCCTACCCTTCCGTGCGAATTCTTGAAGTCCACCGGAACAACCTCCGAAGCCGTTTCGATGATCATGTCCAGCTTGCCCGTGAGGCCCAGCCTGGTCGAGGTCAGCGCGACCTCGAACTGCCGGACGCCTTCGCCTAAGCCGTAGGCGCGAAGGCTGCGACGCTCCTCCATCTGCTCGATGCGTTCGTGCGCAAGCTTGCCTTCCTGCATCTTGTACGTCGTCGGCCGCGCTCGCAGGGGAAGGAGGTAAGTGTAGTAGACGATGCGCGGGCAGTATGGGTACTGCTTCACGTCGCTGACCGTGAGCAGCAACGAAGCTTCGCCCGCCGGTGGTCTAGCGGTTAACGGTGTAGCCAGCGGTCACCACCTCCTTCACCAGCCGCATATCCTTCTCGCACACCGGCACCACCTGGATGCGCGCCGGCTGCTGCCCTACTAGCCGTCGCAGTCGCTGGAGGATCTCCTGCTGCCGGTTATAGTTCAGCTCGCCGAGGAAGGCGCTGTACTGGATGCGCGTCAGGCCGTAGTCCAGACAGGCATCCGCGACTTTCGCCCGCAGGCCGTCGTGCGGGATGTCGTAGAGGAGGAGGGTAGTGGTCATAGTTATAGCTTTCCTTCTTAGGACCGCAACTATGGGACGTCTCTGTTTATGAGACCATGGCGCTCACAGATTTCGTAAGCAAGCAGTGCACCTCCATCAAAGAGGAGGTAACCCCCGGTTGTTGGGTAGTAATCGATACGCCAATCGAAATGGGCTTCGGCAGCAAAGGGAACCTTAATTACAATATGCTCATCCTGTTGTGCCAAATCAGAAAGAGCATGACGAGAACCGTTTACAAGAAAATATGGGAGGACTTGTGACGAGGGCTTTATAATTCCATATTCATCATCCTCAAACTTGCTTCCCGCTGTCACCTTTTGTCTCTCACCAAATCCCTTAATCTGCACATGATCACCCCGCCACACAACATCCCGGGCGCGCTCAAGTAGGACACTTAGATCTGCTTCATAATGACCGTGGATACTATTCCCCCGGCGACTGGCCTCAATCACATCGTAGACCGGTACCGACAGCCCACTTGATCTGAAGCTCTGGGCCTTTGCATAGCTCGCAAGCCATGCAGGTGGTCGCCTCAGAATGTGCCGGATTTGAGTTTGCAATTGATCGGATACACCTAATCTGGTAGCAAATTCGGAAATAAGATGCTCCCTTTGTTCTAGAAGCTTTCGACTCACCTCGGCGCTCCCTATTGAAGTCGCGTAACGCTCCAGCAGCGTTGCACAGGCCAGAAGTCCTTTCCCGGTGGCGACAAACCAAGGGCGGGCATCAAACTCGCCAAACCAGAGGAGAGCAAGACGAGCGAGTTTGTCACGATCGATCTCCTGCCGTAGTATCTGCGCATGTTGCACAACATGGCCTGGCGCGTATAGCACGGCACTACCGTCTTGATGCCGACCTATGCGTCCGAACCTTTGGAGAAATGAGGGCCCGGAAGAGGCCTCGAAAAGCAAGAATTGCGCGTTGAAGTCCACACCGACTTCAATGGCGCTTGTCCCGATCACTATTAACTTGCCGCGGGTGTCGCGGATTGCTCGATCACTCAGCCCGCGGTATATACCGATCTCATCTGGTGTCCAGCCCTTGCGTCTAAGTAGGTCTTCGAGGTAAATAGCCGAGAATACGGAGTTGAGGATTACCACTAGGGGCGCAAAGTCGGGGTCAGACGGACGAGCTATTAAGCTTGGGCGTAAGCCATCGATTTGGTTAGCGATTTGCTCGATGTGCAATCGAGGGCTGAACTCAAGCTCTACGGAATGCAGCACACGCCGTCCCTCCTGGTACGTTTCTGGCACAGATTGTGCGGCAATGATATGTGGCGCAAACAACTGGTTGAATAGTACTAGCAGCTCAGGTTGCGGTGTTGCACTAAGAAAGATGACTCGTTCGAAGAAACCTTCTGCTCTCAGCAAGCTATGAACCATAAATAATAACTTCGCTAGCTCCACCCCTCCATAGAGGTGGAATTCGTCAATAACTAGCGTCTTAAATCCTTGGAGGCGACTTAGAATTTCGAAACCAGAATGGTATCTCAGAGATTGCATAAGAAATAAGGTATCCGGATTTGTGAGAACTAACAGTGGCTTCTCTTGGTGGCCTAAAAGCTCAGCTATGGCGCGCCCTTTGTAACGCCGGTGCCAGCGTTGGCGGAATTGCTCCACAGTATTAGCTTCTACCCTTACCAGTACTGCTTTAGCACGACGATAGGCATCCGCGTCCCATTCGTCTTCAGGAGCTAGACGGTAATATGGCATCCCTAAGCGGTCTAGTAACAGAGTAATGCTACGCTCCTGATCCTGAGCAAGGGCATTAGTGGGATATACGAAGATCGCTGATTCCGATCGCGTCAGAACTGGGAAGGCTGCTGCCTGAGTCTTCCCGCTGCCTGTTGGCGTAGCCAGCAGGAAAGTATCATGCTTCGACCAGGAGTCATAAAGCTCCGCCTGGTGGGTGTAAGGCAAGATTTCCGGCAGGGCTTGCCGATAAGCCGGATGCCCTACCTGAGCAAGAGCTAGGGGCTTAATGGTGAGCATCGGTCTAGTTCGAACTTCGCTCTATTATGCGCCTGGGGACGTGAACTACGTCCCGCCCAGCAACGAGAAACCAATCATCCTCGATCTCAGCCTGATCGAGTAGAAGATTTGGTGGGATACTGATTGGCCAGAACGCCTGAACTGTGCCAGCGATATCAAGCGGATTCACCAAGTGAGTGGGCACAGCAGTCCTCCGAACGAGGCGTCCGGTAAGCAGGCGATAGCTAAGGACGGCTATGGCGCGTTTTTTCCCGATCCGCATTACGCGGGGAAGCTGAGTACCTTGGGGAGCAAAGAGGTAGAAAAAGAATTGCACTGGCTCTGCTCTCAGTCCCCTCCGAAGAAAAGGCACTACAACGCGCCGCTGTCCTAACATGGGAGTATTGATATTTTGCTCCGCGTCCGTACGCAGGCTTTGTTCATCGACGGCGTTGTACGTTATACCTACGCGTGCTACTTCTCGGGAGCGGGCTGGCGTACAATACAGCACCATTTGTTCTATCTCCGCTTCGTATTGGGGCATGACATCCCAAGCAATTACCCTTTCAAAGCGGTTTAAGGCATAAGTTAATGCATAGTTGTGTATTACACCTTCACTTGAGGAGATGCCCACTGCCTCATACGAAGAGAACCAAAAAAAGTCATGTGGCTGCAGTGTGGCAGCATAGACTTGCGGGATCTGTTGATTACGAGAGGTAGTGGTCATCGCGCTTGCCTCGTTGTCTCCTCTCTAGCCCGGCTAGACTGGAACTCCCTAAAGTCACGAGCATCTTCGTACGCCGCTTCAACGAACTCCTTTGGCATCTCGAACCCCTGAACACCCTCGCTTAGGCTTTGGAGTTCTTCAGTTGTGAGAACCTTAACCTTGTCTTTCATGGATGCTAGGCCTCTATACTGTTCGAGTATCTGTCCGGTTATCTCCACTGTTGGCATCTTGCCCTCTTCGGCCAGGGCCTCTTTGGCTAAGGCTAGCGTGTACTCGAGCGGCGTGATGACCTCTTCCCACCCCGCTACAATGCCGAAGAGATTGTTGCGCACCTCACCTCCGATCCTCGTCTCTGCACCGTAGCGCTTAGTCTTTCCAATCGTCTTTAAGGTAAGCACAAATTCCTTCCAGGTCACGCTCTGGAGGGTCACGATACTCGGGAAGAGGGTTGCCGGTCGAACAGAATTGCGTACATTGAGAGTCTGTCCAGTGAGTGTGGTAGCCTCGCTCACACCATTGAAAGTCGTCGTTTCTGCGACCTCCTCAAAAGGGTCTAGAGAGAAGGCGGTGGAGTACGCGACGCGGTGTCGGATGTTGGGCTGCCGGGCCTCTCGGCCTCTCTCTGTACTAGTAGCACCAAACAGAATACAACGCGGGCATCTAACACAAAGCCTATCTTTCAAATAACATGAGTCATCGGGCCGACCGTCGCGCTGGTTTAGCGTCCTTAATAGGGCACCAAGCTCGCGAGACTCGGCGCCCTTCTGCTTTGTCGCGAGGAAGGCTACTCTCTCAACGATGGTATCGTCGTCCTGTGACCGCCAGGTGAATACCGTATTAAGTTCGCGCGTCTCCTCTGTTCTCAGAATTAAGTAGTCTAGCACCTCGCGAATAAGTATTACCTGGATCGTCTTGTTAGTTAGCAGTGGTTCCGGTCTCTCGACGAAGTATCCCTCCAATGACTCAAGCCCCTTTGGCATCGCCATGATAGTTGCCATAGTTCTCCTCCTTTGGATAGTTAGTACTTAGACCTATTCAGCCACTTCTTCAGCCATTGCCGTCTCTTCCTCCATCTCTTCCAGATCGGCGGCTGCCTCCTTGCGAGCCTCGAAGAACTCTTTCACATCACTGCCAAGAGCGGAGCCTTGCTCCGCTAGTCGGCGGGATGGGAAGGGGAGACGCGAGAAATCCGTGTACCTTGTGTCTTTCCAAGCTGCTCGCAGTGCAGAAATATCCTTGTATTTATCCTCCAAGTACTGCCGCCATGCGTCTGAAATCTTCTCCAGGCGGTGGAGCAGGTCAATCCGACGCAGGTAAAATACGTGGTACTCAATTTGCTCAAGGATGCGACGGCGAGCAGTCAAGGGCACCTGATCTATCAAGAGTAGCATACGCCTAGTTGAGTCCTCCAGGTTCTGACGAGCCACCGGGCTAAGGTAAGGCATTGCCATCTCGTGAGCCCGAAGAGCACGCCCTATAATCTCGCCGAAGTTCGACTCCCCTCGACGTGCGAAATCTAACACCCGGGCAACCGGACCCATCAGCGCGTGCCGGCTTCCCCCACTGGTACGCCATTCAGCTAGATAATTGGCAAAGCCACTAGCAATAGCCTCAATTTCAGGCTGCAACTTCTTGGCGTCGAAACGTTTTAACTGCACTGCATAGAGTCGCTCTTTGATCATCTAAGCACCTCCTTTAGAGCTTCAACATGTGGGAGCATGGCGGGGCCGAGCATACGACCATTTCCTACTTCTTCTATTCGTTGGATCACGCGGCCTACAGATGGCTCAGTCAAAACTTGGAACACATCGCTGCGCTCTGGATACTCAGCTAATCTCGCCAACCGAAAGGCTGCCGCGATAGCGCGAAGCCACCGTTCCCCCTCGGCAAGTGAAACCCAGCTTGTTCCTATAAGATCGCGGAGCTCTGGCGACGGTGGCACGTAAGCGATACCAAGCCCTCGCTCGGCGATCATGTCTGTTAGATCGACAAACGGGACAATGCCCGCTGACACGTCAAGGGTTAGGGCGAAGAACAAAGCGGTCAAGAGCCGCGATAAATCGGCTTTAGCCTTAGAGCTGTTGCGCCCGCCAAAGCCGTGACCGATCGGGATTAGGATCAGATTAGCGGTCTGCAGCACGAAGGAAAAGTCCTCGCTCAACCTTTGTGCGTCGCGATAGAGACGCCGCGTTAGGCTAGCAGCTTCACCTGCCGCCCACATCTTCGGCTCTCTCCCAACGATCGCCTCTGCCGCTTCCCCGAACGAACTGAAGGAACCATCGTAGAAGTTATTCAAGTCTCTTAGATCTTTCTCGAACTCCTCTTCGAGCCCCTTAATGAGCTTGCCGCGGTACTCGCGCCGGGTCTGCTCGGCTGTCCGATAATTGAATGCGCTTGCTATTCCACGTGGGTCGCTGCCAAAGCGTTGAAGATCGCTTGACGGGATCGATGCGATCGTACTTGCAAGATTCCAGGTAGCAGTAAGGTCAAAGCGTTGGATCGGATCCGAGGTGTCAGGTGACGTGAGCCGGCGGGCTTCCTCTTCGAGTCCTCGCACGCGATCCACCAAGACTCTCGCGCCATATGGAGCAAGATTCATGCGAGGGAAAATGACGACGACCTCTTCCGGGCGACTGGCGAGAAGGATTTGTTGGAGCATTCGTTCGTGATAACAGTTCAGGCAGATTGCGTCTGCCATCTTGCGACCGTGCGCCACTCGGCGATTCGAAAACGCTTCAGGGTTGCCGCCATAGAAATCTTTTAGAGCTTCGACACTCTCGTTCGTTCCTATAGCTAAAGGTATGTTGCAAGTGGGACAAAGTGCCTCGCGTGTGCGACGTGCTTTGCTGACCGTGTACGCTTCGATTTGCCGTTCAGCAAGCGGTTTGACCTCAAAATCGGCTGGTATGACTAGGTCGCTAATAATAATGTTGGCGGCACGTTGCGATAGTTGTAATAAGCTCGGCTTTTCGGTGAGTTGAGCAAATCCAGCGGCCGCAACTATAACTAAACGATCAGCTAGCAGCCGCTGACGTTCCTCCGGCCGAAGAAAGGCAACCCTCTCAACCTCGGGGTGACCTAGAGCAGAGCCTGGCAGTTCCTGGAAGAAACGAACTGTTAGGAGATAGTCTCGGTCGGGCATGAGCGTGGACATACCCATGAGCTTAGCAAAGGTCTGAGGGCCGAAAATTAACTCATATTGCTCTTTTACAGCCCTGTATGCAGTCGCTTGTTCTGGGCTGCCGGATTCTGAGAAGAAGTTATCGACGACGTTCTTGAAAAACTTGAAGATTGCCATTTCAGGCTGTGAAGGCCCCAAGGCTTCTCGAATCGTCTCGCGGATGGATTGTGGTAACTTATTCTCTAGGCGAGCAGCTTCGTTGCTTGTTGGCGACGATGGCAGCTTCCCGTTCCTACGGATGTCCTGTGTCAGCTCTGGATAGAGTTCGTCTGCGACTTTAATAACGTTCCAGGGCTTAACCTTCTCTGCTGGCTTGGCTCTTGCTCGTGTCGTGGCAATATGTAAGTAATCTCGCAGGCGTTCCGCATCGAAGAGTTCTGGCTTGGGCAGGAAATTTTGCAAAATATTCCCTACCACAAGTTCAGAAGTAGCGTTCGAACGCTTCTCAAGCTCGCGACGACAGATGGCTTGCAGCTCGGCTCTAATCTCCTCAGTAGGCGGCAGGTGGATGCCATCCTTGGTACTAACATAGAGTGTTCCTTCTGGGTAAAAGAGCAACGGCTGCCATCTCTGCCGTACAAAGACCTCCTGGGTCGCCTGATGAAGCAATATGGTGGATACGCCGCGCACGCGCATTTGGTGATAGGCGACAGCGACTGACCGCGATAAGGGAGTTGATTGACCTTCGAGGAATCGCGCGGCATCCATTACTGTTGAACAGGACACCAAGTTGTCTACCTTATCAACGACATCCATAAAGAGCCGCCAGCGCTGGCTAAGATGGTCCGAACGCAGGATTTGTTGGGCTTCCAATGTCTGCGTGCGCTCTTGGCGGACCGTGTATTGCACAGCAGCAATCGCCTCACGTACTTGCGGCTCGAGCGAGCTGATGTTCTGATGACTAACGTGTGACCATAGGTCGTAGAGTTCACTAACGAGATCTTGCGTCAACTCGGGAACCCAATGCCCTACCCAGTTCGACTCTCCGCGGATATATCGCTGAAACTCTTCAGTAGCCTTTCCAGCGTCATGGGCAACCGCGGCTATGATCAAAGCCACTTCCTCTTCAGCGGACAATGGGGGGTGCCATGAGTGGCGGAAAATAGGGAGATAACTAAGGACGACATCTAGAGTGTTGAGCGAATGCTCGAATAGGGATTGCTCATAACGGAAATCGCGATACTCGCGAGTCAATTCAACCTGGGCTTCTAGTCCTAATCTTTCCCCTTCCATTCACCATCTCCCTACGAACGGTTTGTACGTTCTGCCCTCGCCGCGGAGGAAGGTTGCTACGTGGCCGGCCTGCGAGGCGAGGATCGTGCGCAGCTTGTGCTTTTTGCCCTCGTACGGCTCTTCGCCGTCAAGGCGCTCGTTCACCCGCTCCGCCAGCAGCCGGCGCGAAGCCTCCGTCAGGCGGCCGCGTCCTGAGCCTGTCGAAGGGTCGTCCTCCACCTCCAGCTTCACGCCTCGGTTCAGCAGGCCGAAGATGGTGCGGTCCACAACCATCTGGCGGAACTACTCGATGAGGTCGAGGACGAGCGAGGGCTTGCCCGAACGGTCGACGTGCACGAAGCCGGCGTAAGGGTCGAGGCCGGCCAGCAGCACGGCGCGCTCGATGTGGCTGTACAGGATGCCGTAGCCGTAGTTTAGCGCCGAGTTGACGAGATCGACCGCGCCGCGAGTCGCACGTCCGTCCCAGTCGACGGCGGGCACAATCAATCCTCGGGCCGCTTCCCAATAGACCTTCGCGGCGTGCGCCTCCAGCACCATCAACTGCTGCCGGACGGCCTCGATATCGACGCCGCGTATCTCTTCGATGCGCCGCGCGTAGTCCTGGATGACGAACGCCGCTTCCCTGGCCCTTTCGTACAGCTCTGGGCTTCCCTCGCGGCGATTCTTAGCCATATAGCGAAGCAGGTTCGCCTGGTTCGCTAGCTTGCCGCCGGCGAAGGCCTTGCCCAGGACGACGCTACGCTGGTCGAGGTAGGCCATTAGCTGCTCGCGTCGCGTCTTTACGGTGCCGGTCAGCGATGGCGATATCAGGCGAGCGTACGGGATGCCGCTGCCGCTGAGAAACGTGATATCGATCCCGCGCTGGGCGCATTCGCGTATGATGTCGGCGGAGAGCGAGACGCCGCCGGAGAGCACCATCAGGTGGTCGAGGCCGTAGAGCGACCGCTCTTCCAGCACCTGGCCTTTCATCGTCACCCGCACGCGCTCGGAGTGCTTGCCGATGAACGCGCCGTACTTATCGATTATCAACTCTGCCATCGCAGTTTATACCAGCCTCCACCTTTAGTGGCGTCCTTACCGATATGAGTAACGCTCCCCCATAAGAGCCACGGCACGAACGGCTCCAGGCCTTGTCCTGTCTCCGAAGGCGACTTGCTGAGGTGAGAGCCTGTCGAAGGGTCACCCTCGAAGGTGATCTCGCCGACCAGCCCACCGATGGGGGTGAAGCGACCCTGTCTCGCCGAATAACTCGGCACGTCCACCCAGCGCGTCCGGTCGTCGATCAGCCGCACGGCTTCGGCCTGCTGCAGCAGCGCCTCGTGGTCGAAGCCGGGATGGCTGCCAGTGGCCGTGCGGGTGAGATCGGTCAATCTTCTCAAGAGTCTGCGCATGATTATCGAAAACGTCAAGCTCTTTGTCAAAGCTCCTTCTGTCACCAGCCGCGCCGGTGTCAGCAGTTCGAACGTCACCTGCGACGACGATTTCAGCCTTTCGCTAACAGTCAGCACAGCGTCATGCGTTATCGTCGTTCGCGGCCGGCGTACCGTGCTATCCCCGTCCTTGTAAATCTCGTGCGCATCGTCTGAGAGAGGATCGATAGCTTGCACGTTTCGGATCGTGAACTTCCCCGGGGCGCGCTGACGGTTGCCGATGCCGATCTCGCCCATGCGCCGCGCGCCGATGATCGCGTACGGCAGCAGGTCCGCCGCTTCGCCGAAAAGCGTCACCCCGAAGGAGAACTCGTCCCCTGCTCGATACGACGTCCGGTCCTCCAACGGCGGCTCGATGGTGCACGGCCTCGCCACTTCAACGCCGCGGGAGCTAGTTTCGTCCGCGGTCGCCAGAAGGCAGCAGACCGGGCAGGCCTGACGTACGCCCATCGCTGTGCAGCGCGCCGGCCCCTGGTCGATGCAGAAGTCCTGCCGCAGCGCCCCGAAGAGCGCGCCGCGGATGGTCGAGCCTTTAAACGGCGGCAAGCTCATCTCCGTTTCGACTTCACACCGGAAGCGGAGGACGTAAGCTTTAAGATCCATAAACTTTCGTCCCATACATCGTCGCCGCGGCCGCCGTTTCGCTCGCCAGCACTTCGCGCAGAGCTTGCGGCTTCAGCACCTCGGCGTCCGGCCCCCAGCCCCTGATCCAAGGCAGCACTTCGACTAAACTCGGCGCCTTGAAGGTCAAAACGCAGCCTCCTCCCGGTAAAGCGCTCAGCTTCTGCGAGGGATGCCACATAGCCTCGGACAACCTGAAAGCAACGCTCGCCGAGAAGCGTATTTCGACCTCCGGCCATTCATCGTCTTCGGCCAAGTAGACGCCCCAACCCTGTCCCAGAGCGGCTACGAGGTCATCGATCGCTGGAGGCGAGAACTCTTCCTCCAATATATCGGCCGTTTTGATGCGCTCGACCTTGAACGTCCGTATCGCGCCATGAGTTAGGGAGTTTGCGATCAGATACGTCGAACTTCCGGCGATCCCCACCTCCAGGAAGTACGGTTCGACTCTAGCCTCATGCAGTTGCGGACGCTCACGCGAATAGTATTCGATACGCATAAGGCGCGCCCTAGCCCAGGCCTCAGTGATCGACTCAAGGACGGATGTTAGCTCTTTTCGTACAGGTTTATTTCGAAGACTTTCGGCTGTCTGGCGAACGTGCCCGCCGATCGATGTCGGGAGGACGCCGGCCAGCCGCTCGATAGCCGAGGCGGCGTTGGCGTCGTGCTCATCGCTGAACCTAAGCAGCAGCCGCGTCGCCAAGAACAAGGCGCGCGCTTCGTGTAGCGTGAAGCCGATCGGCGGGAGTATGTAGTTTCCGCCGATCGCATAACGGCGGCCATCCTGCACGAGAGGCACTCCGAGGTCCGCCTCTAGCGTTATCAGATCTCGTTGGACCGTCCGAACCCCTACGCCTAGCTTAGAGGCCAACTGCTGACAACTCAGTCCGTTGCTCGAATGGAACAGCAAGTATTGTATTTGGGCCAAACGACCCGCTCGTCCTGCGGCTCTTTCCACGTTTAGCTTCTCCTCGGCGGAATTCTATCACGGATGTGCGTCAGGTATCGTCGTGTTTCTAGAGAACTAACTTGTCAAATGTGTAATTTGCTATCGCTCACTGACTATACAGAGGAATGTTCTTATAAGAGCGTTACACAACAACCTTAGGGAACGTCAAGAAGGAATGGACACATCCCAAAGACGGGCCTAAAGCACATGCGAAAAGCGGCGTTTAGTTGTACTATATAGAGGTCGTATATATTAGGTGATCTATTGGGAGGCAATATGACGATAGAACTGAAGGAACTCTTAGACACCGATAAGTGGCTGGTCGACAGACGGCTTTTCGTCGACCGCGAGCTATACGAACTGGAACTCGAGAAGATATTCGCGCGCAGCTGGCTGTACTTGGCGCATGAGAGCCAGATACCGAACCCCGGCGACTTTGTATCGGCGTATATGGGCGAAGACCCGATACTAGTTGTACGCGACTCACGCGGCAATATCGGGGCGTTCTTGAACACCTGCCGTCACCGCGGGATGCGCGTCTGCCGCGCCGACCAGGGTAACGCGGCCGCCTTCACCTGCACGTACCATGGCTGGACCTACGGCAACGACGGCAAGCTGGTCGGCGTACCCGGGTACAAGGAGTACTATTACGAAGAACTGAACATGGAAGAGTGGGGGTTGGTGCCGGTGGCTCAGGTCAACTCCTACAAAGGCATGATTTTTGGCACGTTCGACCCCACTGCGCCGTCACTCCCTGAGTACCTGGGCGACTACGCCTTCTACATGGACATGTACCTGGACCGCCCAGGCGGCACGGAGATCCTCGGCGGTGTGCATAAATGGGTGATGCCCTGCAACTGGAAGCTCCCTGCCGAGAACTTCTTAGGCGATTCGTACCACTTCACCACCACACACGTCTCCGCTATCAAAACGCAGAACCGCGATCAGTCGAGCCGCGGCATCGGTTTCTCGGCCAGCCCGGGCTACGGCCATGGCATGATGATAACCACCGTCGACCCGGCGTCGAGGGCTTCGCAGAACACTACCGTCCTTCAGCAGTACGCCATCGACATCAAGGACGACATCGAATCGATGCAGGGATCTGTGCGCTCCAACGTATCGCGCGGCGCCGGTACGCTCTTCCCCAACCTTTCCTTCCACACCAGTCCGAGCATCCGCATCTGGCACCCACGCGGCCCCGACAAGATCGAAATATGGTCGTGGTGCCTCGTCGACAAGGGCGCGTCGCCGGAAATCAAAGAGGAGATGCGGGTCAACTATCTGCGCTCCTTCAGCATGGCCGGCACGCTGGAGCAGGACGACGGCGAAAACTGGGAGCAGGTCACACTTTCGAGCAAAGGCGTCATCTCTAAGCGGTACCCGTTCAATTACAACCTCGGCAAAGGCCACGAGCCGGCGCACGAGGAGTTCCCCGGGCAGCTCGGCCGTCGCGTGAGCGAACACAACCAGCGCCTCTTCTACCGGCGCTGGTCCGATATGATGGCGTCCGAAAGCTGGCCCCGCTAGATAAAGGCCGATAATTCTTGTAAGGATAAGCTTAAACGCTTGTCCCTACCGGGATGAACCGCTCGTGGTGAGCTTGTCGAACCATGAGCGGTTGTTTCGTTACGACCTTAAGCTTTGTTTTTAAGCAACCTGCGGGATAAATCCCGCAGCTAACCAAGCTGCCGGTTTTAACCGGCAGTCACCCATTCCGTCTCCACTGTTTAGTCTCTTTCGTTTGCGTAGCTGCAGTCGCGACTTAGTCCGGCAACTGAACAATCACTGCGAACGCGTCGCCGCCTATCGAGCGGCTCGCGTGGCCTCGCCCCGTGGTGTCCTCGACAAGGACGATGCTGCCCGGCGTGAACCGCCGCGTTTCGCCATCGCTGGCGACGGCCTCGACTTCGCCCCGCAGCACGATGAAGTACTGCCGGCGCGGCGCCGGGTGCCATTCGCCGTGCCAGCCGGCCGGCATCCCGAAGAAAGCGAAGCGCTCAACAGGTATGTAATGCGACAGATTCAGAGGAGGCGCCGGCGGCGCGAAGTCGACTACCGCCAGTTCTGCGGCTAGGTCTTCGAAATGTGATTCGCCGTTTTCGTCGGTGTACAAGCGCACATAAGAACTGAAAGTCATGCTTACTCCTAACGAACCTCTCTGGGCTTTGCCCAAAAATCGATCCATCCCGACATGCCACTCTGAGCGAAGAGCCCTTACCTAAATAAAACTCATACGTAAGATTCTTCGCTCCCGGAGTTTATCCTGAGCTTGCCGAAGGGGTCGCTCAAGAATGACATTTTGGGCAAAGCCACTTTCGTTTATAGTCCGATTGTAATTCCTACGACCGCAGCCGTTGTAGTGCCCATGCGGCGGTCGTACAATGAAAAGAGAATAGCAAAGGTGGTGACGTAGGATGGATAGAATCAAGGCGCTAAAAGAACAAGGTGAGTCGATCTGGCTCGATTTCATATCTAGAGATCTGCTCACGAGCGGCGAGTTGAAGCGGCTGGTGGAAGAAGATGGCGTGAGCGGCTTGACCGCCAACCCAACCATCTTCCAGAAGGCCATCGCCGAAAGTAGGGACTACGACGATCAGATCCGCGCGATATTGGAGGCCGAGCCTGATATTGCTACCGTAAGCTTGTACGAACGGCTCGCGATCGACGACATCCGCGCGGCCGCCGACATCCTGCGAGCGGTCTACGACGCGTCTGGCGGCACGGACGGCTTCGTCAGCCTCGAGCTGGCCCCTGAGCTGGCTTACGACACCGAAGGCAGTATCACCGATGCCCGCCGTCTGTGGCAGACCGTCGACCGACCGAACTTGCTGATCAAGATACCGGCTACGCCACAGGGCATACCAGAGCACCG
>WHTN01000060.1 GCA_009377715.1 Dehalococcoidia bacterium
GCCGTCGACGAGATGGGCGCTTCCGCGGTGCCGCCGGACGATATCTACGACGTCGACTGCGATATCTTCTCGCCGAACGGGCTGGGCGGCGTCTTAAACGACGAGACCATCCCGCGCCTGTCCTGCAAGATCGTTTGCGGCGGCGCCAACAACCAGCTGGCCGAAGAACGCCACGCCGCAGCGCTGGCGGAGCGCGGCATCCTCTTTGCCCCAGACTTCGTAGTAAATTGCGGAGGCATTATCAACGCTGCGAACGAACTGATGGGCTACAACGCGGCGCGAGCGGAAGCGATGGCCCGTCGCGTCTACGACACTACGCACGAGGTCTACGTCTACGCGAAGGAGCAAGGCATTACTCCCTTGGCTGCTTCGCACCGCTTAGCCGAGCAGCGAATACAAAAAGTCGGCGGCCTCCGGCACTATTACCTGCTGAATGGCAACTTAAGAGGCGCTAAATAGGTCAAAGATAGCCTTTCGGTACATGTCTGCCTCATCAGACGTCACCATCTGATACGGACTCGTAAGAGCTATCGAGTCCGCTATTTCAACGTAGGCTGCTACCTTGCTGCGTACGTGGTCGGGCGTTCCCGTCAAAGTGAAAGCTTCGATCATGTCATCGCTCACCGCAGCAAGCATCGCTTCTTGGTCGCCACGCAAGAACGCCTCCTGGATGCGCTCTGCCTCGCTCGCGAAACCGTGAGCGGCGAACAGAGGCTCGAACGTACGGGCCGTCGCATACAAGGCCACTTCTCCTGCTGCGGCCCGGCGCGCTTGTTCGACATCACCACTGATCGCGCAGCAAAGCGTCAGGCAGAGATCGAAAGCTTCACGACGCCTGCCCGACCTGCTTAAGCCTCGCTCCAAATTGGGTAGGACGATGCCCTTCGACCACCTCAGAGAGCAGAGCGGGTGGCCAATAAGTCCGTCCGCGACTTCGCCTGCCGTGCGCACCATCCCCTCCTGCACCGCCGCGAGATAGATGGGGATGCTTGGACGCGTCGGGGAGGTCGGCCGCTGCCAGCCTTGGATATCGAGATCATAGTACTGGCCCGAATAGCGCAGAGGCGCGTTGCCGTGCGCCTGTTCTATGATCAAGCGCACCACTTCTATGCACTCGCGCACGTGTGGCGCCGGCCGGCCGTAGGCGACTCCATGCCACTTTTCGTTGAGCCGGCGTACGCCTGTGCCAAGGCCCAAGATGAACCGGCCATCACTCAAGGTATCCAGATCGAGAGCGCTCAAAGCCGTTACCCATGGGCTGCGGACGAACGCTAAGGCTATAGCCGTACCTAGCTTTATGCGCTTGGTCTGGGCAGCGATAGCCGCCAATGGCACAAAAGGCGTATGGTGCCGTTCCGATGCCCAAACGGCATCGAACCCCGCTGCCTCCGCAAGCTGCCCCCAACGCCCGATATGCCGCTGTGGGTAGCCATCTAAGCTTATGGAAAACTTCATGTTACCCTCTTGCAGAATAATGACAGTAAATCAAAAATACCATACTGAAGAGCCAGACAAGGACGAGAAATCCATACTAACTTCTTACCGATATCTCACGGCGACGCCCTATGCCAAGAACTTATAATAAACCCGTAATCATGGAACTATCGAATGGCGAACTTCGCCTGACTTTACGCAATGCCACCGAACGCCTGCGGAATGAGGCTCTTGACCTTCGAAACCGGGGCCAAGACTGGGAGGCTCGGATTTACGACCTCATAGCGCAGGAGATCGAGTCAGCTTTCGCGCGCCAAGAGGCAGAGAGGATGCTGGCCCAGCTAATGAGCGCTGGAGAGTCGAGCGTGAACGATATAGAAGGGCTACTCACCCGCGCCGGCGAGCGATACCGCCGGATCGGCGAAGAGTTATTACAAACCGAACGCGAGCCGGAGAGCTCAACATTGCGGGACGAATGCTTTTACTGCGGCGAAGAACTACAACTCGATAAGATCAGAGGCTGGCTCCATGAGAGCAGACGCGTAGACCACATCGCCCTTCCGGTCCGTGAAGGAGAGCAGAGGCGTTATGGCACTTAACCACCCCTGATCAACTCGAGCCTAACTTCATCGTAAAAGCACTCCGTATCTTTGACTTAAGGACCGTGACTATCGATTTGGGCGGGCTTGATTTAGATATAAATCTACTGCATTCGCGCTATGGTTAGACTTCCGATGACTTGGTTGACAACTCTAGTGAGCGGGTTTAGGATAACTGCGTTTACTATTTGGCCAAAGTAAGCAGAAGAAGTGGGAGGTAGAAGGGTATGGATATGTTCAACAATCGCGGCAGGAAAGGCCGAGAGCCTGTAGACTACTCTATCTTGTTGCCGGACAAAGAAGTTATGGATGAGGAAGAAGGGATGGATGTCCACGAAGAAGAGGATGACGACGTAGAAGTAGAGACGACAATGATGGCGCCAAGCAACGTCCTGGAAGCTCGTCCCACCCCGCCCGACAAATGTTCGAGCGTGGTCTCCCTCGATTCTATCTGGACGGGCAACATAGACGTCGGCGACAGCATCCGCATAGAGGGCCGCCTCTCCGGTGAAGTTAAGGCAGAGCACACGGTGCATATCTCGGAGGGCGCAGAAGTCGATGCCAAGATCGAAGCGGCTTTCTTAGTCGTCAACGGCAGCTTCTCCGGGCAGATCCGTTGTCGGGAGCGTCTGGAGTTGATGCCCAGGAGTAAGATCAAGGGCTCGGTAACAACTAGACTGCTGACAGTCCACGAGGGCGCATTCATAGACGGCGAGATCCACATGACATCTGCCGAACAAGCGCAGCAGGCGAATAGAACGGCCAGCCGCTCCAGCGTTTCGCCAAGCCGAAATCACGTTGAGGCCCCGGAGCACAGCGACGCCCTAACCACGGCTTAACCGAATTCGGGCCGACGCTCGGGGCGAGATTCGCCTCCTTGTGCGGTTGCCCAGCGGGATTTTCTTCCACTATAATATCTTGTGATAGCGGGCCTACGGGCCCGCTATAGGTTGGGCCGAAGTGGCGGAATTGGCAGACGCGACGGTCTCAAAAACCGTTGGGGATCACACCCCGTGCCGGTTCGAGCCCGGCCTTCGGCACCAGACACAAGCATCCGCGAGGCTCGTATATCCCTTGCTGGTGCCGAGTGGTGTAAGGGTAGCACACGGGACTTTGGATCCCTTGATCGAGGTTCGAATCCTCGCTCGGCAGCCAACCTTCTTACATCGCTCCCGGGTAGCTCAATCGGTAGAGCGGGCGGCTGTTAACCGCCTGGTTGTAGGTTCGAGTCCTGCCCCGGGAGCCAGTTTGGTGGCTCAGCGAACCCCATTCCTGTCGCTAAACATCTCTCGGGGTCTGTAATGGGGTAGACCTCGAGAACCAGTTCTCTTTCATTAATCTCCGCACGTCTCAGCACCAATCGTATCAGCTCTTTTCGCTCCAGCGGCGTTAGGCAGCCATAGACCTCGGTAAAGTTGCTGAGTGCGTCCTGAACCTTCTCCGCAGCAATCCTTTCACCTTCCAGTTGACTTAAGGCAACGTCCACCTCTCCCAAGGACTGCTCCAGCTGGCCGCGGCGCTCCGCCAATTCGGTTAGCCGTTCGGTCATGAAGGACCTCCCGCCTTCGTGATCAACGTTCGTCCAATTGGCAAGCAACGCATCGGCCTCGGATCTGACTTGCTCGATGCTCCGCCCTAGCATGCGCCTTCGAGCGACGAGGTTTCGTTTCCATTGCGATAGCCTCTTATTGGTCTGTTCGACGATCCGCGTAAGCATCTCGCTGTCCTCGGCGAGGGCTTTTATGTGCTCTATAACCGCTTCTTCGATCTCTTCAGCGGCAACTCTCATCCCACACTCGTTATTGCGACATACGTAGTAGAAATACCTTGTACCAAGACGGCCTGTGCCCGAACGTCCCTCCATAGTGGTGCCGCATCGGCCGCAGCACAAGAGACCTGGGCTAAGAACGTAAGGATGCCTGATGCGCTTGGCGCCGTTGTGGTTGCTGCTACTGTTCGCTTCGAGCAGGCGCTGCACCTCACGGAATTTCTCCGCGTCAATGATAGGCAGCCAGACGGCCTCGACGAGTCTTGATTCAGCGCCATTTCGGCGCTTCTTGTTTATTTCCTTCTGGCCGATGTAGGCCGGATTCTTTAGGAGATACTGCACCGTAGTTAAACGGAATCTGGTGCCCGCATGCAGCTTTCCACGCCGCGATTCGTACTCTTTGGTGCGATATCCTCGTGCGTTCATGGTCTTGGCGGTCTCGGCCAGCGATCCGGTCTTAAGGTAGGTATCGAAGGCGAAGTTGACGACAGCCGCCTCAGCGTGGTTCGGAATTAGGCGGCCCTTTTGCTCCTTGTTGAGGTCGTAGCCCAGCAACTGACCACCGTTCCAGAGGCCACGCTCGGCCCGGGCCGCGGTTGCCTCCTTGGTCCGGTCGGAGGTCTGCTCCCTCTCGAATTGGGCGAGGGCCATCATGATAGTGACGAAGAGTCGACCCTGCGGGGTCGTGGTGTCGTAGTTCTGCTTGAGGCAGACGAACTCGACACCGTAACTGTTGATGAACTCGAAGAATTGCAGGAAGTCTTTCACGGAACGGGAGATACGGTCGAGCGCCGTGCAGAGGATGGTGTTAATGCGCCCTGCCTTTATGTCACCAAAGAGCCGCTGGAATTCGGGGCTCCGGATAGAGTCCTTGCCCGATACCGCCCTCAGTTCGTAGACGCCGCCCTCGCTCCAGGCCTCACCGCATGCCCCAGTCTTGTATTCGATGTGCTGCCTCAACCGCTGAAGCTGGTTTTTTAGAGAACCCTCATCGTTCATCGCCTGGCGGTCTGTGCTGACGCGGACCACAAGAGCGGCACGACGAACGGCCACGGACGCAGGAGCGGTGCCGTTGGTTGGCCGGGCTTGGGCTTCAATCATCGCCATGATTTAGGTCGCTAAACGGGTCGTGTGTAGTAACCCGTAACCGGGCGCTTAAGTCAACAGGTTTAACGCCGCTCTTCTTAGAATGTTTGCTATTCAAGAGTCGTTCCACGCCTGAGGCTAGTAACGTCACGATACGGGCGCGCCGCACGGCGGATTCGCTTTCTGGAATTTCTGCGAGCTTGACCTTCGTGGCTTTCAACTGTGCGCCTCGAAGTTCCTATACGGAAATAGCCGTCCGGGTGTCGGAAAGAGAAGTTCTCAAAGAAGATCCGCACAAACTCCCTCAGACCCCGTAATTATGCAGCCGTCAAATTAAGCATATTTAGAATGGGTGGATCAACCACCAAACCAACAATGGCCGCGTACGCTGGACGGCCTCGACCACTGGGAGTCGAACCTAATCCAGCGGCTAGTCGGCGATTTCACAGCATCTCACAAGCTTCCCGGCTGGCTAGAGAAAACTGACCTTATCCAGCAATGCGAAATGCACTGGTGGATGCACCGGAGGCGTTGGTCCCCGAGCGGCGGCGCTTCGCCTAGCACCTACCTCAGGCGGGTCGTACGAGCGAAACTCCAGGATATTGCGGATGGATTTAGGGCAAGCAAGCGAGGCGGCGGCCGTTCGGAGCTCCGGCTTAATGATCCTACGGCCGCGTACGACGACCTAACGCTTGGCGAACTCATCCCCGATAGCGCCAACACGGCCGCGCAGGTGGAGTGGCAAATCGCGAAGCAGAATGCGTTCCGGAGGCTCACGGAGCGGCAAAGGCACGTCATGCAGGGCCTCGACGAGGGCGAAAGCATAGCGGAAATTAGCAGGCGGCTCCACGTCTCCAGGGACACTCTCTACGAAGAACGGAGGAGGATACGCAAGGTCTTTAGAGACGAGGGACTTGCTGATTTTTCTATGAACTACGTCCGACAGATCGCGCACGCTTTCCGTATAGGAACGAAAGAGGCATAGCAACCATGACCAAAATGTGGCGGTTCGAATTCAGCCACGGCGGCGGCACAAGGACGGAGATTGAAGATGATGTCTCCTTAGCCATCTTCGCCGCCGAGTGCCTTTACGGCCGAGCACGAATGCAAATAGAAACGTCCTACTTGTTTCCGTCCGGCGGGAAGGTTTGCCTTTTCCGAGCAGACGGCCAAGCGGGAGATGCCGCGGCACGTATCTTTGCAGGCCTTTCGGCTGCCCACCATGGGAACCACGGTTTTCGGGTCCGCCGAATCGAGGGGGAGGCCGCAACCTCGGGAGGGCGCCCGCAATGACCGCCACGGAGAATTTCGAAGCGATACTTACAGCAGCTATTCGCTACAGAGAGCAAGGCCGTTGGGTGGTTCCCGCCAAGGGCAAGGCGCCAACGATCGACGACTGGCCCAACGTCAGGCTCGACGAGGACGGAATCCGCGCCCACTTTCGACCAGGACATAACGTCGGCGTGATCCTAGGCGCGAGCGGCCTAGCCGACTTTGACTTCGATGACGACGCTGCGGTTACAGCATGTAAGGCGCTGGCTCCCACCGAACTACGAGACGCGGCGAGCTTTCAGCATGCAGGGCGATCTCACTTGATCGTTAGCTCTGCTGGAGTCAAAACGAAACGGTTTCAACGGGCGGACGGGTCGACCCTAGTCGAATTGCGCGGCGAGGGCGCCCAGACGATCTTCCCTCCGTCTATCCATCCGGACGGCAAACTTTATGAATGGATACACGACCGTGAGCCCGTCGAGGTCGGCACTGAGCGGCTGAAGGTCCTGACGACGATTATCGCCACTGTCGCCTACGCTTCAGAGTTTTGGAACGAGGGATCTCGGCATGACCTGGCGCTCGCCCTCGCGGGTTTTCTTACCCGGATCCTGGCCGAAGATGACGTGCTGGCTGTGCTTGACGCTGTCGCCTTGTGCGCTGACGACGCCGAGGCGCGAGACCGCAGAGAGGCACTTGCCACTACGGTTCGCCGCCTTAAGTCGGGCCAGGCGGTAACTGGCCTGCCAACGCTGGGCAGGCTCGCGCCCCATCTTGCGGCGGCTCTTGCAAAGTGGTGGGAACAAGATGACCCTCCGATTGCAGGTAGCACGGAGAAAGAGCAGCCGCCGGCCCAGGCTGGGCAGCTCATCAAGCTTGGGCTTCAGGCTAAACTCTTCCGTGATACAACGGCTACTCCGCTGGCTAGGATAACCGTGGGTGACCACAGGGAGATCTGGCCGCTCGGCTCGCGGGTGTTCAGGCGCTGGCTGAACTTCGCGTTCTACAGGGAGTCCGGCAAGCCTCCATCTGGCGATGCGCTCGCTTCAGTCCTAACAACACTCGAAGCTATGGCGCAATTCGAAGGGCCTGAGTTTGAGTTGCACAACCGGCTGGCGTGGCAGGAGGGAAGCATCTACTAAGACCTGGCCGATGCTCGCTGGCGAGCGGTCAAGCTGGACGAGCAGGGCTGGGAAATAATCGACGAGCCTCCGATCCTCTTCCGTCGTTACCAGCATCAGGTTGCCCAGGTTGAGCCGGAGCCAGGCGGCGACCCGAGGCTATTGTTCCGTTTCCTGAATGTGCAGGAGAAGGACCAGCCGCTCCTTCTGCCAGCGCTGATAACGGATTTCCTGCCAGATATCCCCCATCCGATCAAGGACTTTTTTGGTGAGAAGGGTTCCGGCAAGTCCCTAGGCCAGCGAGTCCTTCGTCGCCTGGTGGACCCGTCGGCAGTCGAATCGCTCTCGTTCCCCGGCACCGTGGGAGAGCTGGTGCAGCAGCTCTCCCACCACTACGCGCCGGTGTATGACAATATCGATGACCTATCGCCAGCCCTATCGGACCTTCTCTGCCGCGCCGTTACCGGCGAAGGGTTCAGCAAGCGGGAGCTTTATACCGACGACGAAGATATCATCTACAGCTACCGCCGGGTCATCTCCATCAACGGCATCAACGTCGTAGCGACCCGCCCAGACCTACTGGACAGGACGATCTTAATTGGCCTGAGCAGAATTCCCCGGGACGACGGCGCGAGGAGCGGGAGTTCTGGCGCGAGTTCGAGGAGGCTCGACCACACATCCTCGGCGGCATCTTAAATGCGCTGTCGAAGGCGATGGCAATTTACCCAACCCTGTCTCTGCCCTCCCTGGAGCGCATGGCCGACTTCATCCGCTGGGGCGCCGCGGCGGCGGAAGCGCTCGGCTACGGGGCGCAGGCCTTCCTCGAAGCCTACGCCTCCAACATCGGCCAGCAGTCGAGGGAAGCCGTGGAAGGCCACCTCGTCGGCGCCGCGGTGATCGCCCTCATCGAGACGAGGAACGAATGGTCGGGAACGCCATCGCAGCTCCTGGCGGCCCTCGAGGAGGTCGGCGAGCAAGCGAAGCTCTTCAAACGATCCGCTAACGGCAGGGTTGACGCGAAGGGCTGGCCCAGCGCCCCAACGTCTTAAGCCGCCGGCTCAACGACGTGAGAAGCAATCTCGCCGAACTGGGTATCCAGATTACGGAGACCCGGAGTGGCGATTCCCGGCAAATCCATATAACCAAAGGACCCAGTGATTACGCCGAAAATACCGTCATTACCGTCACAACCGTCACCCCCGATATGGGGCGTTCCTATTCAAATGACGGTTGTGACGGTAATGACGATAAATCTGGCAAACAAGCAGGGACACTTTTGGGAGATGGAGATCGAATGAGCGCGGTTGAAGTGATAAGGCGGGTTGAAATTTTGGGTGGTAGGCTCTTCGTGGACGAGGACGGCAAGCTGCGGGTTCAGGCCCAGGAACCGCTGCCACAACAGCTAGTAGACGACATCGCGGCCGACAAGCCGGCCATCATGGTGGCCCTCGGAACGCCGATGAACACGGTTATACATTCCGTGCTGGGCGAGATATGCCGTTCCTCCCGGATAGCCTCAGACGGCTGTCCGACGATAGGCTCCTGGCACTCGTGAACTTCTCCATCATCGCGGCGTGGCACCGGGCCATCGACAAGGCAGGGGAGAAGTCGTGAGGCAAGGAGACGTCCTGTCGATCGATTACGTGCCGGTCGCTTCGCTCCGGCCGGAGCCCCTTTAACCCGAGGCGAATGGACGAGAGCGAGATGGAGGCCTTAGTGCGGAGCATCCGGGAGTTCGGCTTCGTGGAGCCGATCGTCGTAAGACGCTCCGACCGCAGCATCATCGGCGGCCATCAGAGGCTGCTGGCGGCGCGGCGGCTCGGCTACGCTGAAGTCCCAGTGGTGTTCGCCTTCCGCTTCCACGGAGCAAGCCAGGTTGCTCAACCTCGCGCTGAACCGCATATCGGGCCTCCTGGGACCATCAGCTGCTTGCACGGCTCCTCGCGGACGTTGCTTCCTCGCCGGACATCGACATTACGCTGTCCGGGTTCGGAGAAGATGAGGTCAAGACGCTTCTTAGATCGCTTGAGCGGACGGAGAGTCGGGCACATCCCGAGGTCTTCGACCTGGCAGCAGCGCTTAGCGCGGCGCAAAAGGAGCCGCGGGTAAAGCTCGGTGAAGTCTGGCAGCTGGGCGAACACCGCCTGATGTGCGGGGATTCTACCAATGCCGATGATGTCGAGAGGTTAATGGACAGCGAAACGGCGAGTCTTCTAGTAACCGACCCGCCATACGGCGTGGCCTACGGGAGTGGTGCCAAGGGCAGGTGGAGGATCGAGAACGACGACCTCGGTGAGATGCAGTCCGAATTCTGGACGGCAGCCTTAGGCCACTGGCCGCTGAGCGGCGATGCTTACGTGTTTAGCCCTTCGGGCCCTTTAATTTCGACGATGTGTCGGGCCATTGAAAAAGCGGGCATCGCGCACCATCAGTGGCTCATCTGGGTTAAGGATCGCCTCGTGATCGGTCGCTCGCATTATCACTACCGGCACGAGCACATCTTCTACGGCTGGAAGGGCAGGTCGAGCTGGAACGGTTCGCGTAAGGAGGACTCAGTTTGGCAGGTCAATAGGCCCGGCGATTCGCCAGCTCACCCAACCATGAAGCCAGTTGCGCTTTTCGAGCGCGCGGTCGAAAACAGTAGCCGAGAAGGTGACCTTGTGATCGACCCATTCACGGGATCCGGCACAGCCCTCATCGCGGCCGAACGCATGGGACGACGGTGTTTCGGCGTGGAAGTAGACCCCTATTTCCGCTCGGTGGCGCTAGCCAGCTGGGAGGCTTTCACCGGCCATAATGCCGAAAAGTTAGGCGGTTGATAAGCAACGACGCTTTAAGCTGAGGTTATGCATGATATCGAGCCGAACGTGTGCAGCAATAAACGACAAGGGCGAACCCTGCCAGCAGGCGCCCCTTAGGGACGGCGAGTTCTGCTTTTGGCATTCGCCGGAGCACGCCGAAGAAGCTGCTGAGGCCCGGCGCCTAGGCGGGCTACGGCGGCGACGCGAGTCCACCATGGCTAGAGCGTACGAGGTCGAGGGGCTCGGTTCTATCGAGGAGATACGACGGCTGGTGGAGATCGCCGTCGTGGATACGCTCACTTTGGAAAATAGTATTGCAAGGAGCCGGACGCTTGGCCACCTTGCCCAAGTGGCTACAAATCTTCTGGAGAAGGGAGAGATGGAGGTCCGCCTGGCGGCGCTGGAAGCCGCCCTCGCTCCGCGCCTCAGCGTCGCTAATTCTCAGAAACAACCCAGGAAATGGTGGCGGCGATGAGTTCCTTAGACGTTAGGATTGGCCGCCTATACCCAACCCTATCTGCAAAGGAACGGGCTATCCATGTGATGCGCACTTCGGAACGGAACGCCGGAGGATACTACCCTTAGACTGACGATGCCCAAGGAGCAGGTCGAGGAGTTCAACAGATACATTCGCCTAATGAACGCGGCGAATAGCGATCTTGGCATGCTCGTCCTTTTGCTGAAGGAGATGGTGGAACGCCTGGACGTTCGCTTTGCCTGGCTACTAAGCCTGCGGATGTGGCAACTTTACACCGAACAGATAGCCTCGTACATCGATCGCTGCGCGAAGGAGCCGATTACGGAATCTGAGCATCAAAAACGCCTCGAAAGCGCGACCACCAAGCTGGTCTCGCAATCAGATATCCAGTTCGCCCTCGCATTGAGAACCGAAGGTTACTTCGCTGAAATCATAAAGCCGCTCTTTGAGGGCAGCGAATCTTCAGATGAAGAGGCGCTTGAAGCAATAAATAACCAGGTTTCGGAACAAGTCCAGCGCTTCACAGGAGAGCGGCCAGACGCACTAACAAGGAAAGGTAAGCGAACGTTGTACAGGGAGGCGGTCTTCTACGAGTGGCTTGGCGAACCATTACCGGTTCAGCCTGATTGGGGTTACGGCTATGATGTCCTTACCGAAGACGAAGACAATGCTGTATCCAGGCTGAGGAAGCAGCGTGCGGAACTGCGGCGTATGCTCGAGCGGGTATCCCCAGGATGTACTGGTATGGGCGACCGGCCAAAGAAGCGACGGTCCGAAAAGGATGGATGGCCGCCCATGAGCGACTTGGTGGACAACATTAAACAACGCCTGATTGAGGCGCTACAGCTTCGTTGGGCTGAGTTAAGGTGGGTCGAGATCGTTTGGGACGAGATCTCAACGGAGTTCGACAGTGAACCAGTTATTCGCCCCAACGTCAGAGACCTTTTGGATGATGCAAAAAGAAGGGTGACTGAAATAGTGAACTGGCTTACCGAGTTGTGCTCAGTCGATATCGAACTGGGCGAACCGCCAGACGATCTCTTGGGAATTACTCGCCAAGCTTTGCGTCAGGATTAAATCGGGTTCAAGCCACGATTCTTTGATTGACGAGTATGGCAAACCGCCCTAGCGATACATATCGCTGCAAGTTTACCACTTTGCCTCATAAGCGATGGGCATCGGCGAAGAAGCCAATGGATAATTCCCGTCCCCCTCGAGGCTGACTTTTGGCGTAGCGGCAGCCACGTTCTTCGGCCAAACCACCTCTTTCTGATACCGATTGTGGCGTCGTCTCGCGGCGCGCAACCTAGTTCCTCACGAAAAGGGCCGCTTGGGGTTTGATAATAATGCCAGGTTTTGATATCATGCGCAATAATAGCTTAGGAGCTTAAGCCCTTGCCTCCTCACCGAAGTCTAAACCTAGAGGCCTTTGTAAGGGCCGTCTCGCCAGATCTACTGCAACTCTATTTCAATAGCATCGGCTGGCAAGACAAGCCCTCGGGATGGGAGTTATCACGGCAACGCCCTGATCGCCTTCCTAGACGCGCCGGAAAACCAGAGCGTTCGCGGCTTAATCCTCGAGGAATTGCGCCGGGTCAACGACATTTGCGCGAACGGCATGAACCTCGTCGTAAGGGCTTATCACAAGTTTGGATTGCCTATGGCCCAGGATGCAACAGTTCAACAGCTGGCGCTACGGCTCTTCCTCGACGATCGAAGCGCCTTTGACTACGCCTGGAGCCGTTATCTGTTGTACGGGGGCCATCCCAGATTAAGTCGTTATCCACTGCTCATTGAATCGAGCGGACTTAACTCGGTCAGCACAACATATATTGAACGACGCCTCAGCGATTATTTTGGCAAGCAGGCCAAGGGCAACTGCCACGTGGAAATATTCGAAGATGCTGATGAAATCATCGTTCGCATAGTGCGCGGCTCTTATCTCCGTAACGTGGCCTTCTGGCAAGGTAACGAAGTGACCCTTCATAAGCTTCGCCCTGCCGCGGACGACGTGCTTGTGTACAACCCCAGCGAAAGGGTCGCTTCGATTAAGGCGGCAAAGCGCGGGGATCAGTTCGAATATTTGAAGGCATTCTGTGCAACGGTGGCAGCCGATGAGGCACCTGCCTGGGACGCGTTTGACTCGGAACTTTACAGCCTGGAGCCGGGTGCGAAATGGCACCTTCAGCTACGCGGGTAATCGGTATATCGAACGCATTGAACTCGTAAATGCTAGGGCACTACTAAACGATGCGAACCTTACGGAAATAGAGGTTAAGTCAACCAACGTCCTCGAATCCAAGGAGGCATATGATCTGCCGCTCGATTTCGGAAGGCTGGCTTATGCCCGATTCAAATTTTACGTTCGTCCAGACGAGAGTCGGCGAGCGGCGGTGGTTTTCGAGATAGAGCCTCCTTCCAGGACGGACTTAACGCAGAAGCGATATGCCGAGATCATCGAGGACTACCTCTTGCAAGAAGGGGTAAAGCTCAAATGATCCGATGGCTCCTGGAGCGCATCAGCCGGGACCCCAACGCGGTCTTCGAAGAAAGCGAGCTTACACAATCGTTCCCGAGCGAGTTTGCTATCGCTTCACGCGGAGGGTTGCTTAAACCAAGGCTGTTAAGCGCCGGCTATACTGCCCAGTCGAAAACGACTAGCAGTCCAGGAGATGGACGACGGAAGCTTCGAGGCGTTCGATGATGAGGACCCAGACAGCGAGATCATTACGCCCGCCGCCGGTGATATGAGACAATGGGAATTCGACGTTGGAACATTCGGAAGGATGATTCAAGGGGCGAATGCTTTTGACGGCGGCGTGGCTCGGGTCAACCCGCGCTTGTGGTTCCTAGGCCAGGCAACGCGTGACGGCCGTAAGGAGGCGATTGTGCTCGGTCTCTTCGAGCGGCTAAGGGATTCCGATATTTCGACAATCAGGACACTACCTACCCGGCTGCCGGAGCATTATCACCCGATCTACTTGGTATCTCCGCTTGTGGAATTATCGGCAATTCAGCAGCGCGAGCTCGAGGCTTACGGGGTCAGAATCGCATCGTTCGATTTCGAGAGTTTTAGAATCGATCTCGCGAGCGCATTCGACGATCGATTGCCGACTAAGCGGATAGTCATCCTGAACGACGAGGAAGAGGAGCAGTTCGCACGCTATCAATTTAAGAGCCGCGCCCTCATCGGGATAACGGGGCGCCGCGCCGCCCGAGCGCGCAACGTAGTTCTTCTCGATGATCGTATTGTTCCGCTGCCCAATTCAGAGTTCCGTTGTTTCTTCCGACTCGTGTTCGAGAACTTGAAAGGCGAGGACGGTTATGTAACGTTGAGCCAACTCAGACGCGGCGACGGCGAAGAGTTAGGGTTTGATTTCTTTCCGGCTGGTATTGAGCAAGCGATCAGTCGGCTTCGCAGCCACATTCAGCCAGCACTCACTCCACCAATGACGGCAACGGACCTAATCGAGCGGAACGCTGGACGCGTGAGACTCTCGACGTACAAGAAATATGTCGGCATTTCAGAGACGCTCTCACATCACCCCGATTCCGCTATAAAGCGGTTGGCCAGTCTTTTGAATGCAACCACGAAACACAACCCGAGGATACGATGGCTAATAATTCGAAGAAGTGGGCGAAACAGGATGTTGAATCGTTCCGGCAGCTTGTACGGCAAAATACGCCCACCCGCCTTATGACTGAGAAGCTCGGACGCTCCGAGTCGGCCATCCGATGCAAGGCGAGCAAGTTAAAAGTCTCTCTGAAGCCGACGAACCGTGGACCCTATGGCAAGGCTGAGACCCGCAAAAGAAAATAGTTAGGTGCATCACGCACGGCGGACGGGTCGTAGGCGTTGCCCCCGTAGTCACGATTACCGTTTCAACGCGTGGACTGAGGTTAGGCACGGGCGAGAATAAGAAGGGCAGTTAAGTGGCCCCTCTTATTCTCGAGCAGCTGCTTCTGATAGCTTGCATCCTTATGGGAATGGCTATACTTAGCCCCGTGTTTTTGATACTGTACAATAAATGATGCAAGCGTCCTTCCGGGGGAGATGCGACAGTTACAGCTAGCCATTCTTCTTGTACCAGTTGCAATGGGGTTCGCATGCTCCTTTGCCCTGGGTGAGATCGAGCGCGGGACTGGCACGCCTTCTCTTGAAAGCACGCCCGAAGCGACCAGCGTCCCTGAACCTACACCAAGCGCTCCTGGACCGATAGCCAGTGGCGTCAGTATTCAGCTAGATAGGCAACAATATCAGGTAGGCGAAGCGATAGAGGTTGTGATTCGCAACGACCTCCAGGAGGCTATTCGCGTTCCAGGGGAGGGAAGCCAATGCGTTGTCGCCAGAATTTGGCGGCAAGAGGACGAGGTTTGGACCAAGGAGGAGTGTTCTTCGTCAGGTATATTTTCGCCTTACTTTATTGCCCCTAGTGGTTCCCTCAGAGGCTTCATCGGGGTCCCCCAACCCATCCTCGGCGAATCGTCTAGCGTTGGAAGCTTCGACCGCGATTTACGCACCATTCCCACCGAGTCACCTGCCCCACTAGTGCCTGCGACGGAGGTACCTCAGGGGACACTTCCCGAGGATTCTCCTTCGTCCGAAGGTGGCGTCCCATTCAGCATCCGTGACGCCCCTCTCGGCAACGGCACGTATCGTGTAGAAGTCGCCTTCGAAACCTCGTCAGGCCAATCCGTCAGCATTTTGTCCGATCAGTTTACGGTCATAGACTAGTTTAACTCGCACAATTCTTCCGGACTAACTTGCCCACCTGTGCTATCCTCCAGCCGGCTTCATGCCAACCGTGATGGCCGCGACTAAGCTTCTGCATCTAATACCGACCCCGAACTTACACCTCGCCATTCTCGGTAACGAGTACGAGATTTTTCTTGCATCCCAGCGCAAGGCTTCTTGAATAATTTTGAAGGCGCGACTATAAAGTAGCCAATTTTCGTCCCGCATCGAGAATGATCAGTCCAAGGTAACCTTTCGACGCCAAGGGCGTTACATATTGCAAGCGTGCTGAAGTGATCAAATAAGGTGCCTAAGACAAGAAAGGCGTACTCGATGAAACGTTCGCGTTCCTTCACTGGTCAAATCGGTCTAGCCATACTCATTATCAGTTGTGCATTATTTCTTACTGATAGCGCTTTCCAGGCGCGAGCACAGCAACCTGAGCCTTTCGTTAGCGATCCAGTCACACCCGGAACATTCGACGGCGATGTCCACGTGCTCCCGCCTGCTGTCGCTGACAAACAGGATCCGAGTACCGAGATACCCCAAGGGATCTTA
>WHTN01000061.1 GCA_009377715.1 Dehalococcoidia bacterium
CAACACTCTACGGATCGAACAATAGTGCATCAGGGTCGGGTCGTAGAAGGCCATATCGCCGTCGGCGAGGCCGTCACTGCCCAGGTCGATCCGGAGCACCGTTATAACGTGAGGCGCAACCATACGGCCACGCACTTGCTCCACGCCGCCCTGCGGCAGGTGTTAGGCACTCACGTACGCCAGGCCGGATCGCTGGTAGCGCCGGACCGGTTGCGTTTCGATTTCAGCCACATCGAGCCGATGAAGCCAGAGGAGATCGCGCGCGTACAGAGCCTGACAAACGAGAAGATCCGCGCCAATCTACCGGTGCGCACCCGCCATACGAGTTTCCGCAAAGCTATAGATGAAGGCGTTATAGCCTTCTTCGAAGAGAAGTACGGCGACGAAGTGCGCGTCGTCGAAGCGGCTGAGAACAGCCATAGCTTCAGCAGCGAACTGTGTGGCGGCACTCACTGCACCGCCACTGGCGAGATAGGCAACCTTATCGTGGTCAGCGAGACAGGTATTGGCGCTGGGATGCGCCGCATCGAAGCCGTTACGGGACGTGGAGCGGAAGAGTATATTAACCAGCGCTCTGCACTTCTGGATGATGTTTCTAACAGGCTCGGCACCAGTCCCGACCGGATAGCGGTACGTATCGATTCCCTCATTGCGGAACTAGAGGCGAAAGAACGACAGCTCGAGGCATTCGAACGCCAGCGTTCGCTGGGCAGCGTAGAAGACTACCTGGCGCGCGTCGAGGACATAGGCGGCATTAGCGTATTAGCCACTACTACGGATGCAACAAGCGTAAGGTTCTTGCGCGAGTTGGGCGATATGCTAAAGAACCGCCTCACGGATTCCTCGATCATAGTGCTCTCTGCTATCGTAGATGGCGAGCCTAAATTTATAACAACGGTCAGCCACGATCTAATTGCGCGTGGAGTTAAAGCAGGCGATATCCTGAGCCAAGTAGCGGCGATGACGGGAGGAAGCGGCGGAGGTCGACCCGATATGGCACAGGGCGGGGGCAAAGATGTTGGAAGAGTGGCCGAAGCGCTTCGAGAAGTTCCGCGATTGGTTCGGCAAAAGCTTCTCGCAAGCCCGAAGTAAGCTCCAGGACACGCAGCAGGTTGTAACCAGGCAACGACAGCTCGCGTTGTCCGAGAACAATCATGCGCTGGTGTACGTACAACCGGACGACGATGTTGCGACTATCTGCGGCAAGATCGATACGGCGGCCTATCAGCGCGTTCTTCTCGTAGCGCCTCGGGGCAACAAAGCCCTTAAGAGCCTTCTCGGCATGACTATTCTTCGTCGTCATGCTGAAGTTACAGGTAGGGACATAGCGATCGTTTCTAATCGGGGTATGCGATCGCGAGCAAACCGCCAGGGAATAAAAAACTTCGGCGCTCTACGAAACGCGCGCTTCGACGCAAATCCGCCGACACGACTCATCATACCGATGGGGGACACCGATCTAGTATTGCCCCCATATCGCGCTTTAGCCAGGTTTGCCATAATCACGACGATTCTGGTTACGATTCTAGCCGCGGGCTATCTTCTTATCCCCAGCGCGTCCATTACGATCTACCCAGAGGGTCGAATAGTCTCACAAAATTTGACCGTTCTCGCCTCGACGACCGATGACGATGTCAATTTAGACGAGATGAGAATGCCGGCTTCATTCCTCGAGGCGCCAATAGAGATGAACATGGCCATACCAACAACAGGTACTGCCTCGATAGGCGATGCTTTTGCGGTGGGGACGGCACTGTTCACAAACAGGTCGGAAGAGACTTTGCCTATTCCGAAGGAAACACGAGTAGCCACTACGGATGGAACTATTTTCGCTACGACGGAAGAAGCTATCCTGCCTGCAGGCAACGGGCAGCTGTTAAGCGTCCCTATACAAGCTGTAAGGCCGGGAACGAAGGCCAATGTCGGTGCCAATCTAGTTACGATGATGCAGGGGCCTTTACAAAATCGGCTCGGCGTTACTAATCCCACTGCTCTTTCGGGAGGCACGGATAAACAGGCGCAGGGCGTTAGCGGAGACGACGTAGCGAATCTCCGCGCTCTGGTTGTAGAGGCTATGAAGGCACAGGGGATCCGCGTCCTCGCTGAAGGTCAGACGACAAACGAGCTATATCTATACGTCGATACGGCTCGATCTTTTACCGACGAAGAGACGCCCAGTCATCAAGTCGGCGAAGCCACGCCGTGGCTCATAATGACGACCAAAGGCCGCGTTAGGATCCTGACTACGAAGTTCGAAGACTTGCAAAAGCTCGCGGACTATTCTCTCGTTCCATCGGCCGTGGAAGAAGGGGAACCGAAGGTAGTCAACGGTACTCTTCAAATAGTAGATGCCAGCATCAGCGAGATCGACGAGGTGACTACCGAGCTTTCCCTACATACCGAAATGGAAGTAGTAGACGGTCTCGATGAGGCACAGATCGTCGATAACCTAAAGGGTCGTGGCGCCGGTAGCGCTAAGACTTACCTGGAAGACCTCTTCCCCATGAAACAAGCGCCCGACATCGATATAACACCGGGGTGGGGCTTCGATATATCCCGCTTCGACTGGCGGATTAACTTTGATGTTAGTGGATCGTTAACTTCGGATGATAGCGCCGCAGAGTTAAGCGGCACCTAAGCGATTCAGAAGCAGCCTGCTAAGTAATGCGCATACTCGGTCTAGATATTGGCGACAAGAGAATCGGCCTGGCAACAACCGACCCACTAGAAAAACTTGCGAGTCCTTTAACGACCGTCCAGCGTATATCTAATGCCCTTGCCATTTCAGCAATTCTGGATATAGTTAAGCGAGAGGAAATTGATTTCGTAATAGCCGGCATTCCGATATCGTTGGATGGCTCGTTAGGAGCGCAGGCCAAAGACGTATCGAATTTCACACACGAGTTGGAGGCGGTACTTCCAGTCCCCGTAGAGCAGTGGGACGAACGGTATTCCACAGTCGAGGCCGAACGCTTGTTGCGCGAGGCTGGGTATTCCAGCCGTGATATGAAACAGCGGGTAGATGCTGTAGCGGCTTCGGTCATCCTACAAAGCTACCTCGACCACAAACAAAACGTAGAAACATGAACGGTCAGCGCAATATTTACTTGATAGCTATAGTTGCTATTGCTGGCATGTTGCTCGCGGCCGCCTGGCAGGTATCTAAGAGTCCAGACAGCGCGATAAGCGAGAATCGGAACGGGAATACTTCTGCTCTTAGCCTCTCAGATCCGCAGAACTCACTTTTGGTAAAGATCGAAGACGGCGAGAACGCGGATTCGATCGCCACGAAGCTGGAAGAGACCGGCGTAATCCGAAGCGCTCTTCAGTTCAGGGTGCTTGTGGCCCTTCAGGGCGTAGAAAGCGAGCTTGGCGCAGGCGACTACAGGTTTACGGCGAATATGCCGGCGAGCCAGGTCATCGAAATCCTAATAAACGGCTACGCCAACTTTGGTCGCAGAGTGACTATTCCCGAGGGGCTGCGTGCTGAAGAGATCGCCGATATTTTAGAAGGAAGAGAGATCGTAAACAAAAGCGATTTTCTTCAAGCGATCGCCCTCGACTACAGGGATGAATTCGACTTCTTGCGCGATCTGCCAGCACGAGCGACGCTCGAGGGTTACCTCTTCCCCGATACGTATGATTTTCCGCCCAATATAGGGGCCGAAGATACGGTGCGAATGCTCCTGGAGAACTTCGGCGAGCGTTTTTCAAGAGCTCAGGAGCAAGGGATCGGAGATACCGGGCTTTCCATCCATGAGGTGGTCACTTTAGCCTCCATAGTTGAGCGGGAAGCAGTAGTGCCAGAAGAGAGCGCTCTAATCGCCGGGGTTTTCTTCCACCGCATCCAGTTGGGCATGCTTCTGGACGCCGACCCGACCGTGCAATACGCTTTGGCGAACGACCCGGCTTCCCGGGCTGCTTACGGCTATTGGAAACTTGAGTTGACCGTAGAAGACCTGCGTTTGGATTCACCTTATAATACCCGCAGGTATCCAGACCTGCCGCCCGGACCTATCTCTAATCCCGGCGTCACGGCACTCGCAGGAGCGCTGAACCCAACGATTACCGATTTTCTGTACTTTGTCGCCAAGCCGGACAGTAGCCATGCTTTTGCCGAAACGCTAGATGAGCACATCGACAACATAGAGATGTATCAAAACTAAAGGCTTTATCGTGTCGAGACAGATAGCTCTCATCGGTAGACCGCTTTCCCACTCGATATCTCCGGCATTCCAGCAGGCAGCTATCGATTATTACAGCTTGGATGCTGTATACGTGAAGTGGGAGACGGAGCCGGGTGACGTTGAGGAAACGCTTAACAATTTGCGAGATCCCAACTGCATCGGCGCAAACATTACCGTGCCGCATAAAGAAACGGTCATTCCCTACATCGATAGCGTGGACGACTTGGCCAGAGTTTTGGGCGCGGTCAATACCATCGTAAACCGTGATGGGCAGCTCATAGGCTATAACACGGACGGCGAAGGCTTTTTGCGCGCTCTGCGCGAGCAGACCGGCGGTGCCATAAGAGGGCAACGAGCGCTCGTAATGGGGGCTGGCGGAGCTGCACGGGCCGTGGTGATGGCGCTACTGAGGGCGAGAACGGTGGTTACGGTCGCGAATCGCACCAAAGAACGCGCCGATAAATTAGTCGAAGATTTGATTCAGTATGCCGGACCAGGGCAATTGGAAGCCGCCGCCTTTGACATTTCTACCTTGTCGGACATATCGTCGCGTTGTGCCCTGATCGTCAATTGCACAACCGTCGGTATGCGCCATTCGCAAGACGAAGACGAGTCGCTCTTGCCTGCAGACCTTATACCGAGCCATGCGATAGTATTCGATATCATAGCCAATCCGCTTGAGACCAGGCTACTTCAGGACGCTAAGCGTTGCGGGGCGAGGACGATAAACGGCCTTTCGATGCTGGTGTACCAGGGCGCGGCTGCTTTCGAGCTATGGACAGGTATGCCGGCGCCGGTCGAGGCCATGCTAGCGGCCGCCAGGGAAGCCATGGGCATGGATGGCGTTACTTTAGTGGGCGAATAGAAAATATTTACTGAGCTTAAAAATGGAATGGGCGGTCCTAGGTCTCTTCATATTTGGGTTAATCATGATCTACACGATGTGGCAGGGAGCGCGCGCCCAGATTAAGTATCGCGAGGAAGTGAGCGCCGGCAATATGCCGGTCATCGAAGAAGTGGTGAACGGGGAATTGGAGCGCTGGCGCACGCAGCGGCCACCCCGGCAGGTGCCGCTATCCGTTTGGAACGGCGTGCGAGCGATGGAGACCGTTTCGCTCGATACGAACTCTATCCATGTTAGTTGCAACGCGGAAGGCCAGTACCGTATGGCGGAAGGTCTTTGGCAAGAGGTCAGTTCACCTCTACAGGAAGGTATGGCCGTCGCGGGCAAGGTTATCGAATTGCTGCTTTACGAGATCCCTCACTTTCGCCCAGACCGCGTCCAAGTCGACGTGTACACTACGTTCCGCGACCCCAGCGGAAGCGTTACGCGCGGTCGTATTTTGACGTGCTCGACAGATCGCGAACGAGCGCGCAACGTAGATTGGGATAGCGGTACGCCGAAGGAGATCATCGACGCTTTAAGTGGCGATTACGAGAGCGCAAATCCGCCTGAGAACCCTATTATAAATACCGCTCACTTGCCGAAACGGGGATCGCGCAACGCAAATGAGAATAACTAGCATCGCTTTGTCTTATAATGGTGGCCATTAGGTGTGATAAATAGTGAAAGAGCCTTGTTAGCGGGGTAATTATGACCGACTTTCGTTTTCTGACCGCCGGTGAGTCTCACGGCAAAGGATTGTCCGTCATCATCGACGGCGTGCCAGCCGGCTTGTATCTTACTGAAGAGTACATGGGTAAAGATATGCGCCGCCGTCAGGGTGGTTACGGTCGTGGCGGCCGCCAGAAGATCGAGCAGGACTGGGCGGAGATAATAGCGGGCGTTAGAAGAGGGTACACCATAGGCAGCCCAATAGCCCTTTCGATCCAAAACAAAGACTGGGAAAACTGGCACGAGGTCATGCAGCCCGAGCCGACCGACGAGCCGACGAAACGCGTGACTCGTCTGCGTCCCGGTCATGCCGATCTCGCCGGCACTATGAAGTACGGCTTCGATGACGTACGCAACATACTCGAACGCGCCAGTGCCCGCGAGACCGCAGCGCGGGTCGCGGTAGGCGCTGTTGCCAGGCGGTTTCTAGAGGAGTTCGGGATAGAGGTGCACAGCCACGTGCTGGTTATCGGCGGTATAGAGGCACCGGTAGACGGCTTCCCGGACTGGTCGCGCGTAGAAGAATCGCAAGTGCGTTGCGCGGACGACGACGCCTCCGAACGTATGGTAGCCGCTATCGATGCTGCGCGGGAGGCCGGCGATACGCTGGGCGGTATATTCGAAATGGTGGCTACCGGCGTGCCTATCGGCCTGGGCAGCCACGTCCAGTGGGACCGCAAACTAGATGGCTTGCTCGCCCAAGCGGTGATGAGCATACACGCAGTTAAGGGCGTCGAGATAGGCACAGGGTTTGCTCTAGCGAGTACGCCCGGCTCGCAAGCCCACGACGTGATCCTGCCGCCCGATCAGTGGGGCGATGAGCCCTGGAGGCGCGCGACCAACCGTGCCGGCGGTCTCGAAGGCGGCATCACCGACGGCGGGGCGGTGGTAGTCCGCGCCGTACTCAAGCCGATCTCGACGCTTTCTAAGCCGCTGCCATCGGTAGACCTGATCACCGGCGAAGTGATCCAGGCTCACTACGAACGCAGCGACATCTGTACCGTACCGGCCGCTGGTGTAATCGGCGAAGCGATGATGGCGATAGTCCTGGCGAAGGCGTTACTCGAAAAGTTCGGCGGCGATCACATCGAGGAGACAAAACGCAACTATCGCGAGTACGCGAAAACTATACGGCCGCGGGGCATCGTATAAACGACGGACCAGCGTCATTCATTCCAAAAACAATAGGTTAAGAGTCGGTATATGGCGGATGCCTGTGATTAGTACAATGTAGGATTATAGAGATGGCGCTAAAAAAGACAAAAAATCTATGTGGAAAGAGGAAAAAATTAAACATCTTCTCACAGAACCGGTAGGAAGCCCGATTCACCTAACGATGGAAGAGGCCGCAGCTATAACTAAGGATGCCTTCGGCAGCAAGCCAGACCAACCTACCGGGAAGCAGTATGTACATCAGATAAGGCCTATATGGAGAGGTTTACTGCGCAAGTAGACAAATGTCCAACAATACTAATTCGCCCTCGCGCATCGTCCTTACCGGCCTCTCAGGCACGGGCAAAACCACTGTCGGGCGAATAATAGCGAAACGCTTGGGCTGGCGTTTCTACGATACCGACATCGGCGTGGTCAAACGCGCGAACAAGCCGATAGAAGCAGTGTTCGCCGACGATGGCGAAGCTGCCTTCCGTGCCCTCGAGCATAACGCACTGTGGAGGGTCACGCGAGAGAAGGAATGCGTCATCGCCATGGGAGGCGGAGCGATCCTTTCTCCGCAGAATCGCGCCTACCTTGTCGAAGACTGCTTGCTCGTGTGCCTCGATGCGAAAGTGGACGCAATGTGGCAACGGCTGGAAAGCTCAGCCGTGAAGCGCCCGCTCGTCGCGGGTGCTGACAGTCTCAGCCGTATTCGCGACCTTCAGGCCTTCCGTCATCCTTTCTACAACCTTGCCGACGTGATAGTGCCGACCGATGACCGTTCACCAGAGGATATTGCCGACGACGTTATCCGGGCCTGGGAGGAAAGCAGCTTCGCCTGCGCAGTCCGTGTGCCTGGCGGTTCTCATCACATAACAGCGGGATGGGGCGTACTCGACGATCTGGGCACGCTGTTGAAGGCAGAAGGACTTAAAGGAGCTGCTTACGTAATCAGCGATTCCAGCGTCTATCCCCTGTACGGCGATAGAGCGCTACAAGCCCTGCGAAAAGCCGGCTTCGAGGCCGATGCCTACGTCATACCTGCGGGCGAGGCGAACAAGACGCTCGAAACTGCTGCGAAGGTATACGATTGGCTAGTATCGCGGCGTGCCGAGCGACGCCATGCTATCGTCGCTTTGGGTGGTGGCGTGGTGACAGATCTGGCAGGGTTCATCGCCGCCACTTTCCTACGAGGCGTCCCGCTGGTGCATGTGCCGACCAGCCTTCTATCTATGGTCGACGCCGCGGTAGGTGGCAAGACCGCTGTCGACCACCGCGAGGGCAAGAATATCGTTGGCGCTTTTTATCAACCGAAGCTCGTGGTAGCCGATGTTTCCGTGCTGCAGAGTCTCCCTAAACGAGAGCTGATTTCCGGTTGGGCCGAGGTGATCAAACACGCGTTCATCACGGACGAAGAGCTGCTCGAACTGCTCGAAACACGGTCGGGCGATATATCCAGAATCGACCCGGATATTACTACTCAGGTTATCCGCCGTAGTATTGCTCTCAAAGCCGCAGTGGTGAGCGAAGACGAGCGTGAAGAGACCGGCCGCAGGACCATCCTCAACTACGGCCACACCATCGGCCACGCGATCGAAGCGGCCGGAGCCTTCACACAGCTTCTTCACGGCGAGGCGGTTGCTATCGGCATGATGGGAGCAGCGGAGATCGGGCGGCGTCTCGACATAACATCGCCAGAATTAGTCGAGCGTCAGCGCTCGCTAATCGAAAGCTACGGCCTACCTACACGCGCAACCGGCGTCGATAAAGAACGTGTCATGGCGGCGATGGCGCTCGATAAGAAAGTAAGCGACCGGGCGATCAATTGGGTGCTGCTCGAAGATACCGGCAAGACGGTCTTGAACAACGCCGTACCCGCATCCGTTGTCCAAGACGTTGTGGACGGCTTGCTGCAATAGCCATGTCCCAGGCGCAAGGCGATGACACGAATGCCGTCGCGCTACGCGCGATCGTACGCGGGCGCGTTCAGGGCGTTGGCTTCAGGGACTTCGTGTGGACGAGGGCTAACGCTCTGGGGCTTGCGGGCTATGTTCGCAACGGCAGTGACGGCCGGACGGTGGAGGTAGAGGCCGAGGGCGATAAGGCAACGCTCGAAAAGCTGTTAAAAGACCTCAAGCACGGCCCACCCATGTCTATAATTGAAAGCGTTGACGCCCACTGGAGCGAAGCCATGGGTTGGCACTCTCTTTTCAACGTCCAGTACTGAACGCTATATCTACCTTAGCGCTGATTAAATAGCCCACTCATGGTTCGACAGGCTCACCACGAGCGGGAGATAATTTTCTCGCTCCTAGCTTGCCGAAGAACTTAGCAGGAGCGCGCCAACCCGCTCTCCAAAGGCGACTCGCTGAGGCGAGAGCTTGTCGAAGGGTCAAGACAAAGAACTCACTTGCCTAACTGGTGCCGCAGCGCTCCCTCAAAGTCCGGATACCGGTACTGATAGCCGCTGTCCAACAGCTTCCCCGGTTGCATGCGGCCGCTGGCGAGGAGCATTTCGTCCGCCATTTGGCGGAACATTATGCGAACGACGAAGGCCGGCAACGGGAAGATCGCCGGCCTGTTAAGCACGCGGCCGAGCGTCTTCGCAAACTCTTCGTTCGTAACCGGATTTGGCGAGCCGGCGTTCACCGGGCCTTCAAGGTCGTCGGTCATGATCGCGTGGTGAATGACGCCTACCATATCGTCTAGGTCGATCCAACTCCAGTACTGCTTACCGTTTCCTATTCTGCCGCCCCCTCCCAGCTTGAAAGGCAGAAGCAGTCGCTGCAAAGCCCCAGCCTTAGGGCTTAAGACCACAGCGTTGCGCGTATTGACCACCCGAATACCCTTATCACGAGCCGGGTGGGTGGCAGCTTCCCATTGACGGCAGACCTCTGACAGGAACATTGAGCCAGACGATGACTCTTCGGTAAGCACTTCATCGCCGCGGTCGCCGTAGTAGCCCATTGCGGAGGCGGACACCAGCACCTTAGGCGGCTGTGATAGGTTGGTTAGGGTATCGACAAGCAGCCGCGTGCCTTTCGCGCGGCTGTCCATGATCTCCCGTTTCCGCTTCTCCGACCAGCGCTGTCCTATGTTCTCGCCCGACAATGGACGACGGCATCATGCCCTTCAAGACCAGCCCGCATCGATCTCATCGCTATCCGGGTTCCAGAAAGTGGCCTGTTCACCGGGTTGGGGTCGGCTCCGCACGAGACGGGTGACACTGTGGCCACCAGTGGTCAGAAGCGGGATCAGGGCTGAGCCTATCAACCCCGTGGAACCGGAAATGAGAATTTTCATCGGCGGTGCTCCTTTATAACTCTGGTGGACGGCTAAATCTTGTGCTAGAACGCTATGACGGTAGGCGAACAGTTGGCGCAGCTTGGACTCGGCCACACGCGTACCCAGTCGACCCAGAGCCCCGAACGGCAATTCGTATTCGATATGGTCTTCCATATAGCTGGCGGTAGGGCCGTCAGCTTCAAAAAGGTGCGTGTGTTCCCACTTTGCGAAAGGGCCGCTTACCTGGCTGTCGCGGAACTGTTCCCCTTCGATATAGTCCTTGTGCAGGGCAACCCAGCGCTTGCGGAAGGGGCCGATACGCACCTGTACGACCGCGCGGGTGCCGTCTTGTATATACCCGTCGCGTTCGATGACGGTGGCAGTCTCCCACGGTGGAGTGAGGCGTTCGAATGCGCCCGGCCGCGTGTGCCAGGCAAAAAGATCTTCTACCGGCGCATCAATGCGGCTACGGTAGCGAAATACTGGCATGCCTGCCGTGTCCGGCTAAGCCGATCCCCACTCTTCGCCCAGGCTCCAATCGAGCATGATGACGTCGACCTCCTCGCCGGCCCTAACTTCCTCGATGCCTTCCGCAATGACGGTCAAAGCGTTAGCGTACACCATCGAAGTAAGTATGCCGGAGCCTTGCGGCCCGGTGAGCGAGGCATAGTATCGGCCATCTTCTCCGTGCTTGACGATGCAGCGAGCGTAAAAGCGGCGGGGATCGTTAAAGTTCTGTATCGGCTCCGTCGCTAGAGCTTTAAGCATCGGCCTCGTCCAGGCGGTCTTGCCCATCATCTTGAAGATTGACGGCCGTCCGAACAGCTCGAACGAGACCATAGAGCTAACGGGGTTCCCTGGCAAACCCAGGTGGGGAATACGGCGACCATTATAGTTAAAGCAGCCGAAAGCGAGAGGCTTGCCAGGCTTCATGGCGACCGTCCAAAACGCTATCTCGCCTTCGCGGGCGAGCACCTCTTTCACAACATCGTAGTCACCGCGGGAGACGCCGGCTGAAGTCACTAGCATATCGGCCTTCGCTAGTCCTTCATTAATTCGCTGCGTGAGGTCATCCACAGTATCCTTCGCGATGCCCAGCAGCATAGGTATACCGCCGTAGCGTAACACTAGGCCCGCCAGGCTATAGGCGTTGCTATCATATATCTTGCCAGGGGCCAAGGGCTGACCGATTTCGGTCAACTCGTCACCTGTCGAGAGGATCGCGACGACTGGTCGGCGGACGACTTTAACTTGCGTGTGGCCCAACGAAGCGAATACGCCGATCTCCTGTGGCCTCAAGACTTTACCTTTGGGTACGATTACGGTACCGCTACGCACATCCTCACCAGCTCGCCTGACGTTAGCGCCAGGCTTTGCTTCCTTTAAGACCTTGACCCGATATTCTACGAATTGCGACTTTTCGGGGGGGCGGTGCCTCGGCTCATCGGTCTCTTCGAAGGGGACGATCGCATCGGCGCCGGGCGGTATCGGCGCGCCGGTCATGATACGGACGGCGGCGCCCGGTTCTACACGGCCTTCGAAGATGTAACCAGCGGCCACTTCGCCGGTGACCTTAAGCTCGATGGGGTTCTCTGCGGTTGCCCCGGAAGTGCTCGTAGCTTGGACAGCGTAGCCGTCCATGCTTGTGTTATCTAGCGGCGGGATATCGAACGTGGACAGCGCGTCCTCGGCTAGCACTTGGCCGAGGGCATCCAGCAGGGGGACGGGCGTGGGATCAAGCGGGTTAACGTAACCCAGGATCTTCTCTAGCGCCTCTTCAACGCTGATCATCTGGATCATGCTCACCTCCGCCTGATGTAATTAGAAGAACTAAGAGAGTTTCACTGCTAGGCAGGTTGTGGTGCGTTGCACGCCCTCGATTCGTTGCAAGCCATCCGTAATCGCACGTCCCAACTTATCGAGATCGTCAGCCTCTAGCTGAACTATAACGTCGTACGGCCCCGTAACAGTATCGACCGACAACACTCTGACGTCTTGCATGCTAATGCTCGCGGCCTCTTCACCGACGGAACGGGCTTTGCCAACGCCAGCCTCAACCAAGATATAACCTCGAACCGGATCTGCCATAAAAAGCCCTCCTAACTAAACTTCTGTCGTGATAATAGCGTTATTTCAAATAGGATTTCAAGCAGAGGATGTATTCGTTCGGCTAGGTGTTGGCGCGAAGAACATCAGTGCCGCTCCAAGCATAAAGCTGGCTGCCACGGACGAGAAGAAGATTACGTAGCTGCCGCTAACATCGTACACCAATCCAGCCACGATGGGACTCAAAGCGCCGAGCCCGGTCTGAACGGGCGCTAACGATCCTAGTATGCTGCCCAAGAAACGCCGGCCGTAGTATTCCGCAAAGATAAGTTGCGAGATAACCGTCAGGCCGGAGAAAGCTATACCGTAAGCAATGCCGTAAAGGTAGGCTACCACTAGGCCGTGGACGTTTATGAGCAAAACCATCGATAGGGCGAGTCCGAAGGTCAGGGCCATCATGGCCCAACGGCTACCGATACGCTCCTGGACCAGACCCATCGCCGGACTGCCGAAAAACCCCACGAAGGCGATGACGGAGAGCACGCCCGCTGCTGCCGCATCAGGTATGCCTCTATCCGTCAAATGTGGGATCTGGTGCAAGTTAATAGCGCCTGTCGCGATCCAAATAGAAGACGATGAGAGCATGAGTATCCAAAACGTGCGTGTGTTCATCGCTTGGCGCAGCGTCCAACTGTCTTCCTGGCCTAAATGGGAAGGGGATCTGGCCGCGCCTGCAGATGTGCTTTCGACTTCAAAAGCTACGACGTCTGCTGAATTGCTTTCTGGTTGGCTTGTTGGAGCGTCGCCGTCCGGTAGAAGGCCCATATCTTCTGGTCGCTTCTTGAAGTAGCGCCAGCTTGGAAGGATGCCGACAATCATGATGACTATGCCAAGCGCGATGTAGGCTAGACGCCAGTCGCCTCTAGCGATAATGAAGGCCACCAGCGGAGGCATTAAACCTACCCCGATCCTATTTCCAAGCGCTGAGATGCCCATCGCTCGTCCCCGGCGTTTATCGAACCAGTTCGAGATCGCTACGTTGGCTACTATCTGGTTCGGGTTTGTCATCGCGCGGCCGGCTGCGAAGAATAGATAGAACATGGCGAGATTCTGGACTGTCGATAGTCCGAAGAGTAGTAGCGCCATCAACGCCGTCGCTATCGTCGCAAACCAGCGTCCGCCGTAGCGGTCGATGAGCGGGCCGATAAAAAATCCCAACGCTCCTCCGGCGAGCGTGCCGATGCTGATCGCGCCCGAAACGGTGGTTCTATTCCAACCGAATTCTTCGGAAAGAGGTTTTAGGAAAACACCGAGGGTCGTATTAAAGAAAGCCGTCTGACAAAATGAGAGCCCGGCTGCGGCACCGACAATGGTCCAGCCGTAAAAAAGGTGGGGCTTCTTGATTTTAGAAGCGCTTGCCATTTCTTATAACGCGGTTTTCTTCGCTGTTCGATTCTATCAGACGCGAAGCGTTATAAACCGGCACGATGGACCGATATTGTGAAATTTATCGCTATTGCTTGGGCTAAAAAACACCGGCTTTTTGAGGCCGGTGCTAAATTCTCGCTAGTTCAAGGCGATTTTAACGTCGTCGCCGTCGATCTGGACTTTATAGATCGGTAACATCCCTTCTGCGGGGGGCATGCACGGCTCACCAGTTTTCAAATCGTATTGCCCAGCGTGGAACGGGCATTCCACTATACCGTCCATCATCCAGCCGTACAGCAGCGTGCCGTCGGCATGCGGACAGATATGGCCGAAGGCGTAAAACTCGCCTTCCCAGTTACCAACGATAACATCCGTACCGTCAATTTCGAAGGCTCTCATCTCACCTGACGGTATGTCGCTGAGGCTAGCAACCCTTACAAAATCTCCCATCAGTGGCCCTCCCCAGGCTTATAGGGACAACGCTAGTAAATAAATTGCATTTAAATGATACCATATCCAGTTTTCAGTTGTGAACAAGTGTATGGGGTCAAGAGATATCGGACACTACCTCCTTTCTCTGATAGTTATTGAGCCAGTTTTGGTAGAACTGTTCAGGAGTAAGATAGCCCAAAGCCTGATGAGGACGCACAGTCTCATAGACCTGATTCCAGGCCAGGAGCGCAGCCTCCAGCCCGGCCAGGTCGCCGGGTAGCTCCTCTACCTGATAGAACTCCTCCTCATCGGTACGGAAGCTTCTCTCAATGCGCCCGTTACCCTGGGGGTAATTAGGCCGATTGAAGTAATGAACCAGTCCCAATTCCTGCACGGTAGAGCCAAAGGAGCCTAAGAACTCACTGCCCCCATCGGACTGGATCGCCTGCAGCGGGAAGGGGAAGTTGGCCACCATCCGCTCCAGGAAAGCAGCTCCTTGCTGGCTGGTGAGCCTGGGAGCTAGGGCTACTACCCTCTTGCGAGTGAAGCAGTCGATAGCGCCAAACTGGAAAACCACCGAGCCTTCGGGCAAAGGCACATGTTTGCTATCGATCTGTATCAGAGCGCCCGGCCGGTCTGATACTAAGCCTTTAGGCCGCCTCAGCCGTTCTTGCCGATAATGAGAGCTCTTACGGGACCGTAGCGGCTCCCTGAGCAGTCCACGAGCTTTTGAGGCGAGCAATAACCCTGTCTATGCCTTTTGCCGAAATATAGATCCCCTCCTGCACCAAAGCTCCCGCAACTTCTCCCGTCCCCAGCGGGGACGCTCCTCCCGCAGAACCTGCATACGTTCCACCACTGACGATGGGGTTTGGGGTTGCCTAACCCGCCGCGGCCGCCGGCTTTTAGGCTCTAGCCCAGCCATAGCACCCTCCTGGTAGGCCCTCACCCCGCCCTAGCGGGCGCCTGGGCGCCAGCGGCTGGGCAAGCACCGGGAGACCTTCGCCTCTGGCTGCAAGGTATCGAGCGACACGGCCTCCTACCCTTTTTAGAGCGCTACCAGCAAGCCAAAAAAGGGGAACGGAAGAAGCGCCAAGTCAATTCCGTGGTCAAAGGCTGGGTGTGGGCGCTACGAGAG
>WHTN01000062.1:0-10986 GCA_009377715.1 Dehalococcoidia bacterium
GATTCTGCGTCGACGAAGTCCTTACGGTAGGTAGTAACGGAGGTTGCTCGCAACACGCCAGGCGGAAATTCGTAGTCGGTTACCCAGGCGACGGGTAGAAACGTCTCTCGCTCCACATGCAGGTTCCACTCCATCCTATATCCGTCTTCACCCGGACGGGCAGAAGGCACTTCTTTCACGTACACGAGGGTGTAGGTAGGAATGCCTTCGTATTCGGTGTTCGCGACGATCTCAGGGGACAGACCCGCCGGAAAATCCTGGCAATACAAGCTCAAGTTCGCCAGGATAACGCTAAGAAGACCCAGGCAGTCGCGTAGTTCGCGCTTAGACCCGACATCTGAGGAGCCGTCGTTGCTGTAAAGCGTATCGTTATTCAACACGATCGAGAGATCTTCTGTGATATCTGCTTCATACGCTGGATCCTTGAGCCAGTACTACCGGCCCATCTGGCGCTCGACGTCCAGCCAGGCTTCGATTGTGCCGATAGGCCGCGTTTCGTTCTCGAAAGATGTGACCGTCTCAACGTTGGCGTGGAAGACATGGTCTTCTTTGGTCATGGACTGCTCCATCCGCTGGAAGATCTCATGCGGGGTCATAGAGGAGGACGCGTCATCTTCGAAGAAGTGGACGCAGCCCGTCGCCAAAGCCAGCGGCAGAAGAGCGAGAAGGCCAGTCAGGATCGCGAGGCGAATTGCCGGCATCTTTAGACGGATCACGCCTACAGTTTGGTACGAAATGCATGTATGTGCAAGCGATTCCATAACTGGAATTATCTCTCAACGGATAAAATAACGACCCTTCGACAAGCTCAGAACGGGATTATCGGATGGGCGAACGGGCCGCTCAACAATCTGTCGACAACTGCAGAGACGGCCATCCGTTTTAGGAGTATATGGCGATTGCAAGTGGGCGGTGCGATAATCGAGACCAGTAGAAACTACGAGGTGAGAGCGAATGGCTTACTTCTTAGCAAAAACCGACCCAGAGACATACTCGATCGACGACCTCAAACGCGACGGTACGACCGAATGGGATGGCGTGCGTAATCCAGCCGCGGTTAGCGCGATCAAGACGATGAAACCCGGCGATACGGTGATAATTTATCATTCGCAGAAAGAGGCAGCCGTAGTCGGGCTGGCGAAGGTCGCATCGCCGCCCCGGGCTGACCAGAATGACGCGCGTTCGTGGGTGGCGGACTTCGAGTACGTTCAGCATGCTAAAAAACCAGTGACGCTAAAGGAGATCAAGGAGTCGCATCAATTCGATGACTCGGCTCTTGTGCGTCAGGGGCGGCTCAGCACGATGTCCGTGCCAGCAGAACTCTGGGAGTGGCTTCAAAAACAGGGGGCTTTTTAGCGCGATGCCAGGCAGGCTTCGGGCAGACCAATATCCCCAGTACCATAGCTCGTTCTGACAAGCATGCCAAGGACATTTGGAAGGAAACGCACGATAGCGCTGTCGAGACCTACGGCGAAGGCGAATGAGTAAGGAAGAGCTAGCTGAAGCTATCCAGGCCAGCAAATAAGCGTCAGCTGGTACGCCCGCGAAAGTTTCACTCCGGTCTGAATACCTTGGCGATAGCGCCTGTCTTAAAGGGCGTCATGTCCACCAGCTTGAGACGAATTGGAGCGATGCTATCAGGAAAGAGGCGCTGGCCACTTCCCAAAGCGACCGGGTGGTCGATCAATCGATATTCGTCGATCAAACCCGTCCTCACCAACGATTGGGCGAACCGCGCGCCACCATGCGCCAGCATATCACCTCCAGGTTCCTGCTTTAGCTGGGCGATCTCTTTCAAGAGATCGCCGGAGACGATCCGCGTTTCCCTCCAGTTCGCCTCTCTCAGGCTTCCGGAGAAGACGATCTTGGGGATCTGGTTCATCGGCGCGGCATAGGGTTCGGTCGAGGAAGGCCAATAGTCGGCCATGTCGTGGTAGGTGACGCTTCCCATGAGGTGCGCCCCGGCCTGCCAGAGCTTCTGGACAATCCATTCCGTAAGCTCAGTATCGATGCCTGGGAAAGCCCACTCCACTTCGCCGTTCGGCCCGCTAATAAACCCGTCAAGTGAATATTGCATCTGTAAAATCAGCTTGCGCATTCTCGACCTCCTTTGCCTAAAATCGCGACTTGCTGACGGATAGCGGCGGTTACCTTACGACCTGGAACTTGAGATGCGTGACGGTGAGAGAATCTATCACCCTAATGCATTCGAATTCGGTGCCGGCCGGAAGGTGGTCGAAGAGCCGGCGGCCTTCGCCGAGGACTACAGGTACCAAGTGAACCTGAAGCTCGTCCAGCAGTCCAGCTTTGATGGACTGCTGGATGACGTCGGCGCCGCCTGACACAGAGATGTCCTTGTCTCCCGCGGCAGCTTGTGCCTGACGAAGGGCATTTTCGATGCCGCCTGTGACGAAATGGAAGGTAGTTCCACCCTCCTTGACTAGACTTTCTCGATCGCGATGGGTGACTACGAACACAGGCGCGTGAAAGGGAGGGTTATCGCCCCATGGCCGCTCTGCGTGGTCGAACATGCGCCGTCCCATTACGAACGCGCCAACGTTCGCGAAGGCTTCATCCAAACTTCGGCGTCGCGATTTCGCTCACCACCGGTCATGCCATGACGCTCGCGCCAGCTCGATAGGCCGTATGCCCATTCGTGCAGGCGCTCACCGCCTTCGCCAAGCCCTAGCTCTACGTCATCGTTCGGCCCGGTGATAAAGCCGTCGAACGACATTGACATATCGGAAATAACTTTTCCCATAACTTCACTTCCTTTATGCAGGCTGATAAGTGAGAATTACAACGCCGGTATCGTATGACTTCGTGTCTACAAGCTTAAGGTTCACTTTACTGCGGTCGTCGAAGAGGGCCTTGCCGCTTCCGAGCACGATTGGATAGACGAGCAGCCGGTATTCATCGATCAGTCCGTCCTGTATCAGCGAGTTAGTTAGTGCTGCACTGCCGAAGATCAGAATGTCCTTGCCCACCTGCTCCTTCAGCTTAGAGACTTCTTCGCCCACATTCCCTTTAATAACCGTCGAATTGTTCCAGTTTGGGTTCTCCAGGGTTGTCGAAGCAACGTATTTGGGGTAGCCGTTCATCCATTCGGCGTATTCGCCTTCTGAGGTTATATTCGGCCAGGCGGCGGCGAAGCCTTCATACGTTATCCTTCCTAGGAGAAGGGCATCACTGGAGGATAGCTCGTCGTTTTTAAACTTGCCGATTTCGTCCGTCCAGTACGGAAAGGACCATTTGTGTGGCGCTTCCATAACACCGTCCAGGGTCACGAACTCCGATACGACTACTTTTCGCATGCTTATACTCCTTCGTTGTCACTACTATTGCAGCTGGTGATCTGTCACGACGCAGTATCCAATTCCAACCGCCCGAAGCTAAGCCCAGATATACACACGCAAGGGGGATCCTGGGGACTAGCCTACCGGCTAAACAGTTGGACAAGATTGCCCTCGGGGTCTTTTAGCGTCGCGATGAGCAGGCCACCGTAGTTGGTGGGCTGCTCGATAAACTCTACGCCGGCGTCAAGGAGCCGATGATACTCGGCATCCAGGTCGTCAGTGTCGAAGCCGACCATGTGACGGTACGGGTCCGATGCGTCCCTAGACCCAGGTTTGGTCCGTTTCCATCACCCAGTACAGCAAACCCTTGGGCCTTATGCGCAACCTTGAGTCCAAGCACATCGCGATAGAATGGCAATAGATTATTCAAGTCCTCGCTCCAAATCGTAGCGCCGCTCAGTCCCTTGATCATAGACGTCAACTCCTTTCTAGCTAATCGGGAAACGATTCGATTACAAGTTTCTCAGACTCAAGTTCACCCTCGTCCTCGGAGCCGCTACGCGCGTCCCGAAGCAAAACTCCTACTACAATGGCAAGCCCTGCTGCAATGACGGCGCTGACGATCACGCCGATCTCGAACCCCTGGACGAACCCCTGGACGAACGCCTCGCGGGCGGCATCGAGCAAGGCCGGCCCGATTGGGTCGGGCAGCTGCGCGGCAACATCGACGGCGCCACCTAGCGTGTCCCTCGCCGTCTCGGCCTCTTCCAAAGGGACACCTTCCGGGATGGCATCGCTTACCCGGCTGCGGTAGATAGCCGTGCCGATACTACCGAGGATCGCTATACCTAGCGCGCCGCCAAACTCGGCGCCCGTCTCGGAAATCGCCGAGGCAGCGCCGGCCCGCTCCGGCGGCGCTGTGCCGAGGATAATGTCGGTCGCCAAAGTAAAAACCGGCGCTAGACCCAAGGACATAATCATCGACCCGGCGATCAGCACTGGTAGCCCGGAGTCAACGTTGACCTGCGTAAGTATAACGAAGCCCACAGCGGCGAGCGCCAGACCTACAGCCATCACGATCCCCGGCCGAAACCGTCGCACGAGCGCCGGCGTAAACATGGAGCCGAGAACGAAGGCAAGCGGCCAGGGCATCGTCCACAGGCCTGCCTCCAGCGGTGAAAGTCCGAGCACGAGTTGCAAGTACTGCGCTATGAAGAGGAAGGCGCCGAACGCGGCGAAGATGGAAAGCGTGTACGCCGCCAATGACGCGCTGAAGGCGGGCGCCCGGAAGAGACGCAGGTCGATCAGGGGGTCGGCCAAGCGAGTCTGCCGCAGTACAAACACTGCGCCGGCAATCAGGCCTGCTGTGATGGACAGTACGGCGAGTCGTTCGACGCCGTGCTCGGCCATCTGTTTGAGGCCGTAGATCACAGCCAGAACGGCGACTAGCGATAACGCGGCGCTGACCAAGTCTAGCCGGCGCGCCTCGGGGTCGCGGTATTCGGGGAGCAGCATAGGCCCTAGCACAAGCAGAAGCACTGTCACCGGCACGCCGACCAGGAATACCGAACCCCACCAGAAGAACTCCAACAGAAGTCCGCCGAGCAGCGGGCCGATAGCCGCGCTGATGGAATAGCTGCTGATCCACACACCGATAGCTACCGTACGCTGGCGCGGGTCGAGAAACATGTTGCGGATCAACGACAACGTCGAGGGGGCGACAGTTGCTCCGGCGATGCCTAGAAGCGCCCTGGTAACGATCAGCATCTCGGCGCTGGTGGAGAAGGCGGCGAGCACCGAGGTGATACCGAAGAGGACAGCGCCGATCAAGAGCAGCCGTCGCCGGCGATACGGTCGCCGAGAGTTCCCATGGTGATGAGCAGTCCCGCCACCATGAAACCGTAGATATCGACGATCCACAGGAGCTGTGCGCTACTAGGCTGAAGGTCTGCGCTGAGCGACGGCACAGCGAGGTTGAGCACAGTTAGGTCCATAGCGTAAAGCGCGCACGGAAGAGCGAGCACGGCTAGGCCTATCCATTCGCGACGGCCAGCCAGGGGCGGTGTATCTGTAGTCATATGTGTTTTCCTCTAGGCTATCGCGTAGTACAGCCCGACGACTCCTGTGCTGAACGTCTTCGTTTCCACAAGTTTTAGATTCGTATTGTTCTTGACATTCGCAAACAGGGGCTTTCCCTCGCCCAAAAGAACAGGGTGAACCTAAAATCGGTACTCATCGACTAAGCCAAGGTTCGTAAGAGCCTGTACGATGCTGGCGCTACCGACTATGATCATGTTCTTGCCGGGTTGTTCTTTCAGTCTTTGGACTTCTTCGGCGATGTTGTCTTTGACTAGTTTTGAGTTGTTCCATTCCGCCTTGTCCAGCGTCCTAGAAAAGACAACCTTGGGGGTGTTGTTCATGTGATCGATCATCTCGGGATATTCTTGTTCCGCGGTCGCTGTCGGCCAGTAGCTCGCCAGGATTTCATACGTCACTCTTCCCAACAACATGGTGTCTGCTTGATTTTGGTGACGCCTGATCTCTTCTTCCTGCTCTTCACTTAAGGTATTTTGGACCCACTCCATCTCATCCGCAGGGTCTAACATGAGGCCATCCAGCGTCATGAATTCCGTTGCGATTACTTTTCTCATAACATTCCCCTTCACCTTTGTCAGAATCCGAGGAGCCGTTCAATTTCGGGCACGTAGCGATAGTCAAATAATAAAACGAAGATAGCTCGCGGCTCTTCCGTTGAAACACCTATCTTTGCGGGCGCTCGTGCGCCATTTAGCCGGCCGAAAATCCATCCTGAGGGGCCGGATTGGCGGAACGTACGCATACTGGCTCGCGCAAGCTACGCCATCCCGGCCTATTACCGATTACGCCTCGTTCTCCTCGATACGCGCCTTCACCAATTTCTTAACCAGATCTTCCGGCAGCGGCTCGTCGGTCTTGAAGCGAATCGTGCCCTTAGACGTATCGTAGTCTTTGAGATCGTCCTCGTGCGCTTCCATCACGGACGGACTCATGACGTAGAAAGCGCAGTGGTTCTTGGCTGCGCCTAAGGACACGAGTGGCCGCCCACGGTATTTGAAGGTCGGGATCTGGTAACTAATGACCTCATCGGCATCAGGAACGGCGGTCTTGATTGTCTCGCGGAGGTGTTGAAAGCGCGGACCGCTGATCGTCGGCCAATGCTGCGAGGTATTCGTTCACGCGGGTGGTCATGACATCGTCTCCACAAGCTCAGCCAGGCGGTCCCACGTCTCCGCCGCGCCCTGCTCCATGCCGCTGCTGAGCATCCCATCGCGGTCCTCCACCGAGTCGTAGACGGACGTGGCGGTAAGCCTGGTCTGGCCATCCAGCTCCTCGAAGACCAGCGTCTCGACCGATATATGCCCGGGCATACCTTCCCACTCAAACGTGTAAGTGATCCGCTCAGGCGGCACGATCTCGCGGAATTCACCCCTGAAGGCATCTTCACCACCGTCTGGCCCGCGGCTCACGAAGCGATAGGCGCCACCCGGACGAAAGTCGAGGTCGCAGACCGGCAGTGTGTAGCCTCGCGGTCCCCACCACTTTTCCAGATGCTCGCGCTTGCTATGAGCCTCGAACACGAGGTGCCGCGGTACGTCGAAGACACGCGTCATGACGATCTCTCGAGTTGAAGGAAGGGTCAGGGTCAATTTACTGTCTGCCAAGATGGGGCTCCTTTCGTGCATATCATCATTTGCGTTTACTATTGTGGGCTACTGCGGCACGGAGCAGATCCTCCAACGCGGACTCATTGATATCTTCACCTTCTCTGAAATCGATGGCCCGCGTTGTCTTAGCCTCAAGACCGGCATTGAAGAGACCGTGCGGATCCTCTAAGGCCGCGCCTTTAAAGAAGTTAAGCTTGACGTGATCTTTGAAGGCGCCGGCGGCACAAACTAGCCCATTATGGGACCACACCGCTGTATCCCACTTCCATTCTTCAGTGATGTTGGGATCGGCGTCATGGATCAGCTTGCGTAACCGAGCGATCATATGGCCACGCCAGTCCGCCAGCTCGGAAATTTGCTGGTCGATAAGTTCTGATGGTCTCATTTTTAATGCCTTAAGTTGATATGCTTCGCTAGCTCAAACTCGCAGCAAGCTTGTCGAAGGACTCGTTCCAGCCAGCCTGTGTCATGTCGCTCATCTCGCCAGCCGGGATACCAACGTGCTTCAGAGTCATCCTTGTCTTGCCTTCGTAATCTTCGAAGGTCACCGTTACTTGCATCTCTATCGGGATGTCATCGCCCATACCATAATGAGACGCAGGAACGACGTTTCCGTTCTCGTCTGCGAAGCTGTCCGTGTAGACGAGTCGCTCTAGCGGGACGACTTCGCGGTAAGTGCCGGTACCCCAGTAGTCTTGGCCATCAGAAGAGCGCATACAGTTCAGGTATTTGCCGCCAACCCGGAGGTCGATCTCGCAGGCTGGCGACGTGAAGTCTTTCGGCCCCCACCAGCGCATGTAGTGCTCGGGGACAGTCCAGGCCCTCCACACCAACTCGCGCGGAGCATCGAAGATACGCGTGATAGTTACTTCATTGCTGTTTTGGCTTGCCATTTTGCCCTCCTTTCAATCTTTTTACTTCAGGCTTTCGCCAGATACTCTTCAAGGCGCCCAAGGGTCTGATTCCCACCCTCGATAGCCCCAAATTCCACCGTGGCGTCGCGTTCTGCAGCCGAGGCGAATAACGCCCGCAGGGTGACCTTGGTCTTGCCGTCTTGCTCTTCGAACGTGATCGTCGCTTGAAATTGTCCAGGATCGCCCTCTACGTCGTCGCTGTGAATGTAGACTAAGCGCTCTGGCCTAATGATCTCCTGGTAGACGACCTTGTTCGGGTAGTCGGTGCCGTCGGGGCCATGCATGATGAAACGCCAAACGCCGCCCGGCCTCACGTCCATCTCGTGGATAGTGGTCGTGAAGCCGTTCGGTCCCCACCACTGACCGATGTGTTCGGGGTCGATCCAGGCATCGAACACGAGTTCGCCTGGGGCGGTGATGACACGCGAGACAACGATCTCACGATCAGCAGTGCTCGTCGCTTCGCTTCTCTCGTTCATATCATTCTCCTTTACGCTCTCGCCAGGTATTCATCGAGGCGGTCCCAAGTTTCGGTGATGCCCTGAAGCACCCCCATGTCAAGTATCGACTGCTTTTCGGCGGCAGTTGCAAATTCTGTGCGGCTTAAAACCGTCGTCTTGCCTTCGTGTTCGGTGAGCTCGATCGTTATCACCATCTCCGGCATGCCTGGGATGGTGTTGCCTTCGGCATCGGCGAATGCATCCGCGTAGACGAGCCGCGACGGCTCGACGATCTCACGGTAGACGGCTTTGCCCCACGACTCTTCGCCGTTCGGCCCGCGCATGCAATAGTGCCAGACTCCACCCGGGCGGAGGTCTATCTTGCAGACTGGCAGCGTCCAGCCCCGCGGCCCCCACCATTCTGCGAGGCGTTCTGGTTCCGTCCAAGCTTTGAATACGCCTTCGCGCGGCGCATCGAAGATGCGCTCCAGGATAAGCTCCCGGTCCGAAGACCCCGTAATAAGCTTAGTTCGCGCTTCTTCCATTTTTCCTCTCCTTCCCATTCTGATCCTCTGTTTGCTTCTCTTTTGCTTGTAGATCGCGCAGATATTCATCTAAACGATCGAAGCTCTCTTCCCAGAACTGGCGATAGTGTCCCACCCAGTCGGCGGCCTCCCGGAGCGGCCCCGCCTCCAACCTGGCAGGCCGCCATTGCGCCTCTCGCCCGCGAACGATCAGGCCGGCTCGCTCCAGCACCTTCAGGTGCTTCGAGATAGCGGGAAGGCTTATTTCGAAAGGCTCAGCGAGTTCCGTGACAGACGCTTCGCCTTCCGCGAGGCGAGCGAGGATGGCGCGCCGGGTGGGATCGGCGAGGGCAGCGAAAGTGGCGCTGAGGCGGTCGGTGGTTGGCGTCATGAATATATTATACTCTTGGGTTAATTAACCAATAGGTATAATATACAGTACAGGAAATCTTGTCAAGGGGCTGGCATGGGAATTTTCTAAAGGGCTGTGTACCTATAGTCCAGGCTTCTCAGGCTCCTTCTACCTTTTGCTCTTGCTCTTCTACGCTTTTTAATAATTCATTACTGCCTTGGTCATATTCAGCGAATCGTTGAGACCAATCGCCACCAGCGTTCCAAGGAAGGCACTGTGCAGCAGTCCGTATTAAATAGGCCATCAAACTGGCTGCAAGCATAGCAGGCAATTGCTTTTCGGTCGGCTGTTTCATAGGACCAACTTCTAGCTGCCGAGTTGTTGTATTGGGCTGCCAGTAGACGTAGTGATAAAGACCTCGGAAATTGGCGTGGCTCATGTAATTAAGCACGCCGTAGATTGTAGAACGGTTTTGAGATTCAGGTAACTCTTGCCTGACCCAACTAAGTGAAGGGGCTTTAAACTTACCATCTCCATTAATAAAATCTTGAACCAGTTCCTTATGACTTGAGAGATACTCCAACAGTTCTGTCGTTTCGAATGCGCCTCTCACGTTCATAAACCCTTGGAGCGTATACCCTGTTTTGCATAAGAGTACGGCTGCTCGTAACGGACCAGAAGCCTTGAAAAAGAGCGTGATAGTCGCAAATCGATCCTGTGGATCTCTGGGGTAATCCTCACTTCTCCATAGTAGGACTAGCTCCCGTGCAAGACCTAAGCCTTGAACGAAATAACTGTGGTAAGGCATAGGATCCATTTGCGCCTCTTGAAGAGCTAGAAACTCGTAATGATCCATCTCTATTGGATCACGGAAATTCATATAAGATGCGATGCCAGGCTCATCGGGCATCGGCCCGGTTGGACGTCTCCACATGAGTACTACACGTTAGCTCGGCTGGTTTGTTTATCGAATAGCGCGCGAAGGTACTGGCCAGTGTAGCTCTGCTCGACTCCGGCGATTTCTTCCGGGGTGCCAGCGGCGATGATCTCGCCGCCTTTATCGCCGCCCTGCGGGCCGAGGTCGATGATGTAGTCAGCGTTTTTCATTACGTCGAGGTGGTGTTCGATGACGACGACGGTATTGCCGCCTTCCACGAGCCGGTGAAGCACCCGGAGCAGCGCAGCCACGTCCTCGAACGAAAGGCCGGTGGTCGGCTCGTCGAGGATGTAGAGCGTGCGGCCAGTGGCCCGGCGAGATAGCTCGGTGGCGAGCTTCACGCGCTGCGCTTCGCCGCCGGATAGGGTCGTCGCCGGCTGGCCGAGACGCATGTAGCCGAGGCCGACAGCTTGCAGCGTTTCGAGCTTGATGCGCACCTTGGGGAACGCTTCGAAATACTCGACCGATTGGTCGATCGTCATGTCCAGCACCTCGGCGATGTTCGCTCCGCGGAAGGTGATCTCCAGTGCCTCGCGGTTGTAGCGCTGGCCTTTGCAGACCTCGCAGGGCACGGTCACGTCCGGCAGGAACTGCATCTCGATCTGAATATAACCCTCGCCCTGACAAGCCTCGCAGCGGCCACCCTTGACGTTGAACGAGAAGCGGCCGGGCTTGTAGCCTCGCAGTCGCGCCTCCGGCACGGAGGCGAAAAGCTCACGTATCGGCGTGAAGGTGCCGGTGTACGTAGCCGGGTTCGAACGCGGCGTGCGACCGATCGGCGACTGGTCGATGTTCACGACCTTATCGATGTTCTCCAGG
>WHTN01000062.1:10996-15085 GCA_009377715.1 Dehalococcoidia bacterium
ATACCATCGCAAAGGCCTGGGCGTTCGCGAGCGCCGTAGAGAAGCTGCGCAGCTTTCTTGTACAGCACCTCGGCGATCAGCGTGCTCTTGCCGGAGCCGGAGACGCCCGTGATGCAGACAAACTTGCCGAGCGGGATCGCCACGTCGACGTTCTTGAGGTTGTTCTCGCGGGCGCCACGGACAGTGAGTGCCACACCGTTACCGTTGCGCCGGACGGGCGGCATCGGTATCTCTTTGCGGCCGCTCAGGTACGCTCCGGTCAGCGACTGCTCCGAGGCCATGATGTCCTCGACCGTGCCGGCAGCGACCAGATGGCCACCGTGCTCGCCGGCACCCGGGCCGAGATCGATTACGTGATCGGCGGCCTTCATCATCGCTTCATCGTGTTCGACGACAAGGACCGTATTGCCGAGGTCGCGCAGCCGCTTCAGCGTGTTGATGAGACGACTGTCGTCGACCGGATGCAAGCCGATAGACGGCTCGTCGCAGACGTACAGGACGCCCATCAGGCTCGATCCGATCTGCGTCGCAAGTCGTATGCGTTGGGCCTCGCCACCGGAAAGCGACGCGGTGGCGCGGTCGACGGTCAGGTATTCGAGGCCGACGTCGCGCAGGAAGGTCAGGCGGGAGAGGATCTCCTTCAGGACCTGGTAGGCAATGGCCTGCTCGCGTTCGCTGAGGATCGTGTCGGCATCGAGAAGCTGTTCGCACCAATCGAGTGATTCGAGGACGCTGAGGCGCGTGACCTGCACGATGTTCATATCGCCGATCTTCACGGCTAGCGTCTCGGGCTTCAGCCGCTGGCCGCCGCAGGTGGGGCAGGGGTTAGCGGCCATATAGCGCTCGATCTCGCCGCGTACGTAATCGGAGTCGGTCTCGCGGAAGCGTCGCTCCAAGCTAGGAATAACGCCTTCGAAGTTGGTGTTGAAGTAATGGCCGGAGTTGCCGTGATGGTGACGAAAACGCATACGCACCGGCTGGTCGCTGCCGTGCAGCACCAGCTTCAGGTGCTCAGGCGAAAGTTCACGCACCGGCGCCATCATCGAGAAGCCGGCAGCTTCGGCCATCGCCTCCAGCAGGCGCTGGTACCAGGTGCTTACGTGGCTGGCACGCGCCCAGGGCTGGATTGCTCCTTCGGCAAGCGAAAGGTCTTTGTTCGGGATGACCAGTTCGGGGTCGATCTCCATCTTCACGCCGAGGCCTGTACAAGTGGGGCAGGCCCCGTGCGGAGTATTAAAGCTAAAGTTACGAGGCGCGATCTCGCCAAGGCTGATGCCGCAGTGGACGCAGGCGAGGCTCTCCGAGAAGATCCTTTCGTCCTTCTCACTCTCAACCGAGACCTGTACGACGCCTCCACCCAGCTTCAGCGCTGTCTCAACCGAATCCGTTATACGCGAAGCCGAAGCGCCATCCGACTCGTGTCCGGAGGTCTCCAGCCTGTCCACCACAACCTCGATAGAGTGGCGCAGATTTTTGTTAAGCGCGATCTTCTCGTCAAGGTCGTGGATGGCACCATCGACGCGCACACGCACGAAACCGGCTTTGCGGGCGTCGTCGAACACCTGCTGATACTCTCCCTTACGATCGCGCACGACTGGCGCCATGATCATCAAGCGGCGTTGTTCAGGCAGCGCGAGTATAGAGTCGACGATCTGCTGCACGGTCTGCCGCTCAATGGGGTGGCCGCAGTTCGGACAATGCGGACGGCCAACGCGAGCGAAGAAGAGGCGCAGGTAGTCGTAGATCTCCGTCGTCGTGCCAACCGTCGAACGGGGGTTGCGGTTTGCGCCCTTCTGGTCGATGGAGATCGCCGGCGAAAGGCCTTCGATGTAGTCTACGTCCGGCTTCTCCATCTGGCCCAAAAACTGCCGGGCGTACGCCGATAGCGACTCGACATAACGGCGCTGGCCTTCGGCGTAGATCGTATCGAAGGCCAGTGAGCTTTTGCCGGAGCCGGAGACGCCGGTGATTACTACGAGCTTATCGCGAGGGATCTCGACGTCGATGTTCTTGAGGTTGTGTTCGCGCGCACCCCTAACAACTATAGAATCCAGGGGCAAATAAGTGAACCTCCCTTAAGGGTACTCTAGGTAGGATTGTACCATGAGGCGCGAGGGCCAACAAGAGAGTGAACTACCTGGTCGTGTAGCAGGGAATCCATGACGCCGAAGGCGGACGCGTATGAACCGGGTTGTCCCGGCTGGTTTAAATACCGTTCGGCGTCTTCTTTAAGAAGCACGCCTAGGAGTTCGCCCTCCGAATTCGTGACAAGGACACGGTGGATATCCTTCTCCTGTATAAATTTAAGGGCATCCTCGAGATAAAGGTTCGGACGGTAGGTAGATGGTCCTTTTCGCATGGCCTTCTCCGTTGGAGCAACAGGATCGGAGGCGAGTGCCTTTGGCTCCAGGATCCCTAGAATCACCCTGTTGCCATTAGTTACCACGCAGAAATCCAGCTTCGCCTGCTCGGCGAGTCGGCGAGCGGCGCCTACTTTGTCGTTAATACGGCAGGTGGGCACATCATTTCTGGCCGCTGCAAGGAGTCGCGGCTTCTCCGCGAGCTTGCCCTCTATCGGTAAGGCGTGTGCTAACCAATCGGCCTTACCCGGATGATAGCGATAGACCGTGAGAAACCCAAAGTTTCGAGCCGCAACGCGGCCCGCGAACTCATGTCTCATTGGTAGTCGAAACAGTAGACGACCACAGGGCGACCCTTTTCGAGCCGCTTTGTAGCCGTCTCTTCATCGATCTCCCGCAAGGGTATGCTTATTGCGCCTGGCAGATGCTCCTCTTCATACTCCTCGGCTGGTAAGACGTCGAGTAGTTGGGCGCCTTCGTTCACGAGCCGTCGCAATTGCTCCCGGTCTACGTCTTTCAGCATGGGCTTTGGATCGAACCATTAAGCTCGCTGGTGCTCTTTGCGAGCGTGCTCTTGAAGCTCTTCCTGAGAAGAGAAAGTGGCCCCACATGCCGCACATGTGTAATTACCGCCCATTCCTCCACCCATGCCGTGATGGCTTCTATTGTGCTCGTCGAGTTCTTCCTTGCTTTGGAATGTAGCTCCGCACTGTTGACAGCTATAGGTCTGTGTCTGCATGTTCGATCCTCCTCCACTACCCTGAATCTATTGTCTTTACTGCGCTGCACGGGAAGCATAAACAACACGCTTGCCGAGTTAAGAGTACATAACAACCACTTACTCCTTCCCGCTACAATCCTTAGCCGCTTTAAGTTCAACGGTATGTCGGCTAGGTGAAAGTTTAGGTGATTCTGATCACATTACTCAGATCGCTTGTCACGGGAAAATAGGTAAAGGGCTGCAGGAGGGTGTATGAACTTCGAACTGGGAACTGCTATTGCTGCCGGACTGATAGGTACGCTGGCGATGACGGCCATCATGTATATGGGGTACTTTATGGGAATGAAGATGGATATGCCGATGATGCTGGGCACGATGCTGTTGCCCAAGGGCAATTTAGCTTGGGCAGTCGGTCTCATGCTGCATTTCATGATGGGGGCGATCTTCTTTATTGTTTATGCCGCACTTTTCGATGTTATAGGGCTAGAGGACGGTATTATAGGTTGGGCCGCCCTATTCGGGCTTGCTCATGGTTTATTGGCAGGGATAATGATGGCGCCCATGGGCATAATGCACCCGCGCGTGGCGCGAGCCGGCGCGGGGACGAGGAGCGATACGATCCCGTAGCCTGGCCCGTTCGCTATCAACGTCGGGGCCATGGCCCCTATGGGGCTAATTGGTCTGCATCTGATTTATGCGATAGTCGCAGGAGCTATTTACGCTATCTAAAGCGGTTCTTCAAGTTGTAACCGGGATATATGCAGCAATCATTCGGAGGTGTGACATAGAAAGGCAAGTTGTAATCTATACGCAACCAGGCTGAGCCTTCTGCGGCCGTACGAAAGAGTTTCTTTCGCAGAAAGGCGTCCAGTTCACCGAGAAGAACGTTCTCGAGGATCCGCAGGCCATGGCGGAGCTGGAGGACTTAGGGGTTCTGAGCACCCCTGTGACTGTCATCGATAGCGAAGTAATCGTAGGTTTCAACCGAAAACGGCTAGAGGAGCTGCT
>WHTN01000063.1 GCA_009377715.1 Dehalococcoidia bacterium
TGTCTAGGCTGGGGGAAATACCGGCCAGAGGAGCAAGCCGCCTGCCAGGCCCAAGTGGAAGCCTTCTTGATGCGGTATCATTATCACCGACCCCATCTGGCCCTGGGGATGCGCCCACCCCTACAGAAAGGAGCCTAGCTGACTGTCGGATATTTACGGAGAATACTGCGCATATCACGAGCATGCGTCCCATTCCTGACTGCGTCATGCCCTCTGGCGTTAGTCACCACAGTCAGAAGCCGTCGGACCGTCATCTACAGCAGATTACGGCTTCCACTTCCACAGTTCGGGGCAGCGAAGCTAACCATGCTCTTAAATACGATGACCTGATGTTAAGTTTCCTCAGTAACGATGTAAGCAAACTACCGCTCGAAAGGCAGTTGCGGACGCTGCGCAGCCGCAACACCCCCGCCGCCGCCCGTATGGCGACGGTCACGCCGGCAATGCCGTGGCTGGGGGGAGGGCATTAGGGGCGGAAGCGGGAAGAGGGAAGGTTGCCCTTCGACAGGCTCAGGATGAGCGGAATTTGATGGTTTGGGCTGACCGTATCTGCTGTTTGATTGTGTCCTCGAAAAAGTTGCGGATTCGGTGAACTGCAGATACGAAAGTTTGGACGAAGGGGTGAAATGTTTGATTGTTTTGCTGCGGCCGCCGAAGGGCTAAAACCTATATACTCGCAACATTATGCTAACGCAAATAGGCGGCGACGATTAAGGGGCGGATGGCGCAGAACTAGGCTGGAAGGAAAGAAGGAAGGCAGAAGTGGGAAGGGGCCGGAGTTAAGAGTGAGCGCGTGGATGAGCATATCTTCGCACAGGAGCTGAACGAAGGCGAAGAGTTACTCGCATGGGCCGAGGGGCGGCGCGGCGTGGGGCTGCGGTCATATCTCCAGCGGACGTTCATGATACGCCTGACCGGCGCCAATCCGTGGCGGCTGGACTATTTCGTCCTCGGGCTGACCTCACACGAGAGGCTATTGATCGTGCCTCTCACGCTGACTTTAGCCGAAAACCTGTATGGCACCGGATTAACTGGCCAAAAGCTGAGCATTCCGCTTAAAGATATCGAGGACGCGGAGTTCGCTACCAGCAAAGGTCTCTTTGGGGCCACATAAAGCGGTGGTCGTAGACACCGTTCTGCCTGGGAGGACAAGAAATAAAGCAACTGGCTCCTGTTCGGTAGACGAAGAAGCGTGGCACTGCAGTCTAATGACTCCCGCCTTCTGATCGAATGAGGCGCAGTACGTTTGAGAGCAACGATCCACTCACAATAGCCAATAACGACACGAACAAACCGAGAAATACACTGCCGGCGGGTGAAATTATGATCATAAACAGGAGCCACGCCTGCCAGCGTGTCGTATCATTGCTTAGGTCGTCTAGAGAATGATCTGCGAGCGAAAAGAGGAAGGGCGAGAAGACCCCTAGTACGGCAGCGATGCCTACTATCGCACTCATTCCAAGGTTGGTCGCTATCATTTCTGTCGCGTCGGTTAAGTCAAGGGCAACAACAACTGCGGAGCCCACAAGAAGCATCAGCAATCCGGCAACGACACCCCAGACGGGCACTGGCATACTGGTGGTTTGCTCTGGGTGGACCAACGTCCAGTAGATAAAACCGGGCAAGAACGAACTCGGGACGGCGGCCAAAAGCAGTGCATATCGCAATTCGGCACCTCGCTTTATGCGCGTCTTGATTTAGGTGTCTTTTACGCAGTTGGTTTAAGGTCGCGTCGAAATCTTAATCCACCGCCAAGCCGCAAGCAAGACCACACCCAGAATCGGCGCCATTACCCAGCGCGCCGCACCGGTTCCGGAAGACTGTTCCGTCTCTAAGACCTCGATGACAAAATCCGCAAACGGCCTTCCATTCCTACTTTCGGCACCCACGACGAGCCGATGGACACCGGGCGAAGCCTCAACGACAAAGGCGTTCTCCACTTCGCCGGTCAGAGACTCATATTCATGCGTTGCGCCGCCGACTGTAACGAGCCCCTGAGTAGGATTTAGAATCCCGACTTTGACATCCTGTGCAGGCGTATCACCCGAATTTATAAGTTTGTACGGCACAACAATAGTATGACCAATCCGCACCGGTCCATCTGGTGCCTTAATTTCCAGCTGAACACTAGGAGGGGAAGTCGGACTATACTCTATTCCCGAGTCCGGGAGAATGACGACATTCTCCACAACTCGGCCCTCGAACTCCTGAACCTTGAACGTTAGGGTATTTAGTCCAGGCCTCACCCCCATAAACCCGATGTAGTTGGAAAAGTCCACGACAGCGTGATTGCCCGGCACAGACTTCTCAACGGTGCCGTTGACAAGATCCAGCGCATTCGAAGTGACATACAGGTCGTCACCTCGTCTTTCAGGTGGACGACTATTTGTGCGGATGTGAAGCCATTTGTAGAGGCTGTGACTACGGCGAAACCACCGGTAGCGTCTGCCAGAGTGGTGATGGCGAAATCCAGATGGATGAGGTACCAGTTCTCAGGCCCCTGCGAGGCGTCCGCAGGTAAGAGGAAATCCATGGATTCCTCGCTGCCGGCGTCTTCGCCGTATAACACGATCTCGGGCATCCCTAGTTCGGCAATCGTCCAGAGGCCATGCGAATCGACAGTAACCACTTCCGAGTCCGCAACTGCATGGACTGGAAGACCGAGACCCAAGAGGACACTCGCAATCAGACACAGCCGCTTTGATAACGTCATCCAGGGCTAGCTCCGGTCGGTTACTTCTGAGATTGGGTAATTGATGTTAAGGTACTTGAACGGACGTGGCCGATCCATTATTGCTCACAAAGTGGTCAGTTCCTCCAGCATGCCCATCGTACGCGGAGGCGAAGTTGCTAAAGCCACCCCAATCCTGAACGACAGTCCACCCTGGAACAAGATCGGACCAGTACGCCCAGTTCTCTTCAGAGTTCTCAGTGTAGCCCGCCCAAGTATGGGAGCATCCGGGTTGATTACCGTCCTCCTTGTGAGTTGTTCCAAGAACATAATAAAACCAATATTGGGTTGTAAAGTCGGTCATCTCCGTCGGCGTACAGTCGCATGTGATAGCCTACCGATGGACAAGAGTTATCATTCTTGATTCCACCGTCTCCGTCCCATACCCAGCCCGAGCCATCGTTCAATCTGGCATAGTTGGCGGAATGCGACGCACCACTTTGACCCCCAATAGCGTCTAGCAATCCGACTTTGACGGTGTTGATTAGAGCATCGTCCCAAAAGAGCATGCTTACCGGCCAGTCGACTTTGTCACAGGCGCTTGGGCAGTCAAATGATGTGGGCTGCGTATGAAAATCCCAATTATAGAAACTGTCCTCACCCATATTAATGGTACCCCAATTCGAAAGGCTTGCCTGATGTGCGTTGGTGGAGTCCTCGCGGGCAAGGAGTCCGATAGAGAGAGCGGCGAAGATCAGAAGCGCGATGTTTAGCAGATTCATGATTTTGCCTCACAGTGCTCGTAGGATAGTGGCAGATCCCTATCGCTTTCGTTCGGGAGGGAGTTAGTTGGCCCGATATGCATATCCATGACTTCTCCTCTTTGGAAGTCTACCAGCACATGAAAGTGCTTCCATCCCTGGGGAGCCCGGCACTCTTCGTACTTTGCCTGGTCTACCGTATGAAACACCCTAGCATCGTCTACAGCATATTGAATCGTGGGAAAATCTGAGCCAATCGACACGGGGTTTGTGAAACCAATTCTGAAGAATGCGCCAACTTTGGTCTGCTGTTCGATCCACGGAGCAACGTCAAGAATTTCGAAGGAGTTCCCTGCGAAACGAGCCGATAGGTCTCGGGTGAGAACCTCAACGGCTAGGGCGGTTTCCTGATCAGTTAACGTCGGCATAGGCAGCGCCTCCCCAGGGTTAAACCCTTGAGGTTGCGGCGGGCCGTCGTCGGCAAAGGTGCTTAAACCCGTGTAGACCCAGGGAAGCGTAATTAGCAAGAGTGCGAACAGCAGTAAAGAATCGGCTACCCTAACACGCTTCATGATTTCCCACCTACATCCTCAGAAACCAACATCGTCTCTCCTCCTTCTGAACAATCACCCCCTGGGGCGGCCTCGCCGGCGACGCGCTAGCCGCTATTGGCCGCGGGGACATCCCATTTTTTATAACAGCTTCGTCCTTCGTCCAACCTGACACAATCCCCGAAATTGACCTTCCTGAATTTATCGGCGCGATAGCCTGCGTCTATATAAACTGCCTCGCCCAAATGGCAAGCTGGGTGGAAGCCAGTGTATTCAAAAAGCATCGTGAAGTAGTTGCGGACGGTGTGCGGGGATATGAACATGGAGTGCGCTATCTGCTTGTCTGTAGCGCCGAGAGCGACCAGCTTTAGGAACTCCCACTGGCGCTGGGATAGTGTACGAACAACCTCATCCATAGCTCCCTCCAGTTAGTGGGCCAAGTCGTGGTTACTTCCCCAATCCTCAGCGGCCACATGAACCTCACCTGAGGAAGCCTGTAAGAGTAGAGCCCCCTCTATAAATAGAGAGGTCTGGCGCGATCGGAACGTTACAGGGCTTGAGTGTTAGGTGGAGAAGTTTAAACTCGCCCGCGCGCAAACGAGCACCAGCTTGCAGGAGCCGGAGAGTTTATCCAGAGCTTTCCGCCGCAGGAGAGCTGAGACGGGCGATGAAGTCGCTTTCGCGGCCGAGGAGCATGATGAGCGAGCTTAGCTCGTCGGCGAGGCGGGTGACGGCGTCCTGACTCAGGGCCTCCGGCGAGGCGACCGTGTTGAGCGAGTTCGTGAGGTAGCCGATGAGGAGCAGAAGCGAATCGGGCGTCGCTTCGAAGGTCAGGTCTTCGCCGTTGTACTTCTCGATGCGTACGCGGATGAGATGGCCGCCGTAGACCTCGTCCCGGAATACCCAGCGGTACACCCAGCCCCAGTTCTGCGGCGGCTGGTTCCAACGCGAGTAGGCCAGTTCGACCTCCGGCCCGTACACCCCGCGGACCGTCCGCACAAACGCGATGGCACGCGCGGAAGCGTGCCCCTCTAGTTGAGCGATACGGTTGTCCTGGTCAGCGGCCACAGCCCAGGCGACCAGCGTCGCCGCTTCGTCGCCGAGGTAGCCGACCAGGCCGGTGCGGAGGAGATCGAAGCTCTTCTCGTCGATGTTGCCATCGAGGCGACGGCTCAATATCTCCAGGGCTTGCTTCCCCGTCTGCGTATCGCCGAGCCGGGCGTCAAGCTTCGCTGCCGCGTCCTCGAGCGAGAGTCCGAAGTCCTCCGGCGCGCCGCTGGCCAGCAGCGCAGCCCAATTATCACTCAGGTTCATACATTACCCCTTTATTGCCCCTTCGCTTGTCCCATCCGGTCCGGTGTCAAAGCTACGTCTCTGACTTGTGCCGATAGCGCTACCGAGCCGACGTCCCGGCTCGACTCGCGTTGATAATGCCGGGACAGTATCTCGGCTATATTCCGTTGTAGTTGACCCAACGCCGACCGCAATTCCCTCCTGGATACGGCCGCGACGACAGTGGCCGCATCGCGCATTCTGTTGATGGCGAGCGACATCGTCTCCGAAGAGACGCCGACGCTCTCTTTGGCGATGTTCAGATTCGCATCGAAGTGGTCGATGGCCTGCGCTATCTCGACCGCAAAGTCCGACATATCGAGCAAGTCGAGTTCGTCGGCCATCGACGACACCTGGGCCAACAGGACTTCGACGGTTCCCCAATCCGTCGACGGATCTTCGATCCAGCTACGGATCTTCTCGCACTGGCTGCGCCGCTTTTCGGCCTCTATGTAGCTGATCGAATAGTTGGTCGAGAAACGTTGAAGCTCGTCGAGTTCGCGCATGAGGCTCGTGCTTATGGTCACTTCGCGGCGGAGAGAGTGTTCGGAGACCCGCGGCGCGGAGCTGATCTGCGAGAGCGTCGATCCGGCGGCAAAATGAGAGACGCCATGACCGGCAGCTCCTCCTTGCGGCTCAATGGGCTTACTTACGTTCACGTTAGCTGCGGAAAGAGGCTCCGAGGCGGCTTCGGCCGAGTCTGCCTTTACGCCCAGCCCGCCGGACCCTATCTCCTCCGCCTGGCTCAGGTACTCCTTAAGTAAGACTGCAAGGCCGGCGCCCGCCGGCTTCTCGCTTAAGCTTTTTTCTAGCTGCATCAGCTTGGGGCGCAACGTCAGGTGGAAGACCGTCTCCACCTGGGCTATCACGCCCGTTATTCGGTAACGGGATGATTCCAGGGCTGGGTCGTGAATCGGGACATCCTGCTTGAGCGCTTGCAGGCTTCTGAGGGCGGCATTGAGAGAGGTTAGATTATCGTGGATCAGCTTTTTTAAGGCATCAGCGTCTTCGGAGAGATCGCATTTTCGCAGGTCATTCTCGCTGACGGCCAGGAAGGTACCGAGGTCAGCCATCCACCTCTCGATTTGATGGGCTTTATCGGCGGAATTTTCCGGCAACGCGGTTGTCCTTAGCCTTACGGAATGGGAATGCCGACGATCATGCCGAGCGCTTTCACCAGCGTATACGCCTTAGTAATGACCCCTTCGCCCTTAGACGCCTGGTCGACGAACCCTTCGGCGGTATCGATGACCTTGTCCACCGTCCACTTTTCGTCGGGCGGCGGGGGCGGGAGTGTGCTTTCGTCTACAGTCTCTGGCGGGTTCTCTTTAACTTGCTGCACGGCCTGCGAGGTCAGCTTCTGGAGGACCGGCACGATGTTGAACTCGAAGTCTACCTTGGCCGTTTCGACGCTTTTGATGAGCTGATGACGCAGAGAAACGAAGGACGGGTCGGTCTTGATGACGGTTTCGCGTTCAAGGCTGGCGAGGCTTTCGACGTCGGCGCTCATGCTGATCAGCATTTTGCGCACGTCGCGGCGCAGGTTGTTTACGTCATCGGCGGATAGCACGGCGAGCTTTTCGCTCGCTAGAAGCGTATCAAGCTGCTTGAGCGTATCGGCGATCTCCTGCGCTTCTTGCGCGGTGCTTTCGAGGTAATCCTGGTCCGCCACTACTTGCGCTCCTTAAGTTAAGCCTCAGAGATATCGCAAGAATATGATCGGGCGCGGTAGTTGTCAACGTGGCGTCTGGCCCAACTCCAAGCTCTGAAGCACCGCTCTCGAAGCTATGGGGTTTCAGGAGCACTCGAAGCCGTAAGCGACGGTGCCGGCTTACGGGCCGCGTCGCTCAGAGTTACGATCGCTTCATCGACGGGCACGTCCCAAAGAGCGAACCGCGGGTCCGACCACTCGCTGAGCGCTGGATCTATACTCGCCCCTTGCTCGAGCAAGAGGCGCGCGCCGGCCCAGTAGAGCCTGTCGTCGACCACTATATATATGAAGGGATAATTCACAGCCAGTCGACCGGAGTCCGGGTTTACGCGAAGGAAGAGAAGATACTCCTTACCCACCTCTAACGGGGGGTTCCACTCGGGTGCTCGCAGTTCGCCGTTGAACGACTCAGTGAACTGCCGCACTTCACCATTCTGCGGTAGTTCTCCTCTCACGTAATGTTGCGGTGTCAAAGTAAGGACTCTGTGCGCCGCGCCACGCAGACCGGCATCGGTGCGTAACTCGCCGATCGGCTCAGGCGTCGTTCGACGCGCGCGAGGACTATGACGCCGGAGCGGTGGACGAGGTCCGTGAGGCTATCCGGGTACGAGCCCCAAAACGGCTCGGAGCCTGTCATAACTTCTGGAAGAGTCGATAACAACCGCTCCGTGGGGTCGTCGTTTGAGGCGTTCAGTCTTTGGTACAGGCCGAGGCCCAAAAGCATGAGCGTGGCAAGAACCGCCGCGCTCAATAAGATAGCGTGTCTTACACTCAGGCTCTTCACATGACTAAGGATACGCCGATGGTGTTAAGCCTTCCACTCCCATAGCTCAGAGCGGGCATTGCCTTCGCCGTCCGTCTCGTGTTCGACAACGCAGAGGACGCCGTTCAAGCGACTTAGCGCCCCCTCAGTCGGCGCCTGGAACGCGACTGATGCCGCGAAGCGGATGCCCATCCCATCTTCGGTTGGGTGGCCGACGCCGTGGCCGTTCCAGATGGCGCCTTGGCCGTCGCTGGTCATCACGATGCCCTGGCCATCAGCGTAGATCTGGCCTGGCACCCGTTCGAAGACCGTGTACGTGCCCATGTTCATGCCCTGCTGCCCAAAGATGGTCACTTGCGTCTCGAACGAGACCTCCATCTTTACGTAGCGGTAGTCGTCGCCCGGGAGGATGCGCCTCTAGTAACGCGGCCGTTCTCTTCGCCAATCTTTTCGCCTAGCATAATTCGACCTCCTTTTTGAGCAGCAAACGCCCCTAACTTAGATACTTTTCGGCCATCTGTTGCAGACCGGCCATCCCCTTGCTCAGATCTTCGACATTCATTACAGGGTAAATGTCCACGTCTGCTTCTAAGGCCATAAAAAACGGCTCTGCCAAGACTGGTATTTGCGAAGGGTCAGCGAGATCACAGAATATCAGAGCCGATCGCTGCCCCTCATACGAAAGGAAGTAAGCCGCCTCGGCTTTCATATCACCTAGGAGAGCCGGGAGAACCCTTTGCAACGTACCATCGGCTATTGCCTCGTTGCCCCTGGCGACCGGCATGCTGACTTTCAACATTACTCTCATTTAAAAATAACTCCTCTAGAACCTTACTTGCCGTTCCACACGATCTCGCCGTCGTGCCACTCAGGCTCGCCCTCTAAGAAGCTGGTGAACTTGCGGTACTCAGCGTCTTGATCGGGACTGTTGGCGTTAGCGACGTACGCTTCTTTACTTTCGAAGATGACAGCCATGTAAAAGTCTTGGCTATCGTTGTCCATCCGGTAGACCACCGTCTGAACGTGGCCCGGTATTTGCCGGGCGGCTCCGTCGGGCGACTTCATCAAGTCGTGAAGGTTCTGTTCTATCCCCGGCTTGATCCGAAAACGCGCTACTGTCCCGTACATTTGCTTTCCTCCTTTGGTTATGTCGTTAGCTCCTTACCAAACTCTTCTTCATTGCTTACACCGATGGAGGCGTGCAATTGGATGAACTTCCACTCGCCGTCTTCCTTGTGCAGCACGCCCGTATGCCGGAACGGAATATCTGTGCCGTCCGCCAGGTTGAACAGAGACCGATCGGCGAACCAGCCGATATCGCCCTCGCTGTACGCGTCTATATTCCCCGCTACGATGGGAATGCCACCGCCTTGCTCCTGTATCTGCGCCCGGAACACCGCGGCTATCTTCGCATAATCGGTCCACCACTCGTTCGGGTCGGTGCCGATAACGACGATGCCCTCGCGATGCGATATCGCCCGGCGGCTACGTCGCCGGGCGATATCGCATCGTAAAGGCGCTGCACCACTTTCCTAACTTCTTCGGAGTTCTCCAACTTTGCTCCTCTAATCGCGACGAGAGTATAGCATATAATTCCTGCCCAACGATTAAGGAGATTAAATTAAATTAACTCTTATAAGAACCAATAATAGGGCGCCGGTAGCACTGTGCTACACTCTTACTATGTCCGATGGCTCTTTGGAAAGGCTCCTGCTTAGCGTCGAAGAAGATGGCGATCTCGACGTTACATCAGTTTCGCTAACGGAGGCGATCGACCGCGAACTTTCGGCTTTGAGCGATCCGAATGAGGTCGGTGCCGAAGAGTTGGCCCAGGCGATCGTCACAGCAGCAAAGCTGCTGCATTTGAAGTCGAGCGCCGTTCTGCCTGAGTTCACAGCGGCCGATGGTCCGGCAAAGAAGCGGATCGAGGCGCGAGAAGAGGTGCTCGACGATAAAGCACCGCTTAGCCAAGAGGCGAAGGCGTTACGCGCGCTCGAAGAGCAGGCGCGACGCGCCTATCCGAGGTTATCGCCCGCTTACTTCGAGCCGCCAACCGGCCTAGAGGGCATGACGTTACGCTGGCTGTTCAACATCTTCCAGGACGCCCTGAGCCGTCAGCCTAAGCAGCCAGTCCACCGTAAGCCGGGCGAACCTAAGCCCAAGCCGGTAAGCCTAGAGCAGAAGCTAGCTGCCATAGCGTCCGATCTTGGCCGCTATAGGCAGCTTAGTTTCCGCTCCGTCATGCTGGACTGCAACACGCGTGGCGAAGTGATCGTAGCATTCCTTGCGGTGCTTGAGATGATAAAGTCTGACCGCTGCACGGCGGAACAAGATGCGGAAGGCGAGATCGTGTTAGTGGGCGTGGAAACGTAGGACAGAAAGACTATCGGCAAGATGTCTGCATAAGGGATAGGCTAGAATAATAATGAAGGCTAATCTCGATGGCGCAATGTTTGAAAGAGGCAATCGTTAAAATATACGCTTAACGCAGCCGTAGAATATCTACGCGACGGTTCTCTTAAAGCCTCCACGTATATCTAAGAAGGTATTTCAATGAGAGAAAGTTTTGTGGCAGTCCACTACGAAACTGAACGCCCAGAATCTGGGCTTGTCTTAACCGCAGATTTTCAAGAACTGGACGGCCGCTGGATCGCTGAATGTCTGGAACTGGGCACACCGGCTTATGCAGATTCGCTTGCAGATGCGCGCAGTGAATTGTGGGAAGCGATTGAGTTGCAGTTGAATGAAGTCAGCGAAATGGGATTTCTTGATGAATTCTTGCGCCAGCATAACGTTACCTATTTTCCGATAAGACCTCCGAAATCAGGGTCTTCCTGGATCGCACCGCAGTTTGCAAGAACCAAATAGAAACGTTGACCGGAAAACAGCTCATAGAGCTTCTCCGCAAAGATGATTGGAACATCGGACGACGTACAAGACATGGTGTCTTTGTTTCCAAGAGATTTCCCGAAGAACCCATCCCTAGATCGTCAGTGATTCCTGATAAAAGTGATGACCTTCCTGATGGGACTCTGGGATCTATCCTTGGTATTAAGCAGACCGGTCTGGGTCGCCAAGGCCTAGCTGAGTTGATCGCAAAGTACGGCATAGATTAATCTCGACCGCTGATTTCTCGACTAATCGGCGCCTTTATGAGTAATAGCCATTCGCCTGTCTCACCTGCCTGCCTTGACGCCTTCCGCGCCCTGTGCTAGTATCCAGCCGAAGAAGGCAAGGGTCATGGACTCGCCATGACCCTTGCCTTCTCTGAGGTAAAACGCCCATGGCGAGCGCAATGACCAAGCGGGAGCAAGTACAGGCAGCGCTTCGCGGCGAGCCGGTCGACCGCGTGCCGGGCGGCATGTGGGGCCACGATCTCCTCCGTGAGTGGACGCCTGAGGGGTTAGCCGCCTGGACGCTGGAAGGCTACCGCGCCTACGATTGGGATTTTATAAAGGTAAACCCGCGCGCCACATATTATGCCGAGGCCTGGGGATCTCGCTACGAGCCCTCCGGCAATGCTTACGACCAGCCGCGGCTTATAGACCCGGCGATCAAGACCGCCGCCGACCTTCACTACATCAAACCGCTGGACGTGCATCAGGGCCCGTTTGCCGAACACCTCGAAGGGCTGCGCCTTATCGGCGAAGGCCTGGCCGGCGAAGCGCCCTTAGCGCAGACGGTCTTCTGCCCCATCAGCGTCATCAACCGGCTGACCGGCAGCGACATCGAGAAGACGCGCGGCTTTATGCATGAGGCGCCCGCCGACCTGCACCTCGCGCTCGCTAGCGTAACGAAGACTCTCGGCGATTACGCCGTCGCCTGCATCGAGGAAGCTGGCGCCGACGGCATCTTCTTCGCGACAGTCGAGTGGGCGACCCATGATACCGTGAGCGAAGCCGAGTACTGCGAGTTCGGCCGGCCATACGACCTCCAGGTGCTGGCGCGCGTTCAGCAGGCCAGCTTCAACGTCCTCCACGACTGCCGAGAGAACAACATGCTCGACCTACTTTTGGACTACCCTGTTCATGCACTGAACTGGGCCGACACAAGCCCCGGCAACCCAACGCTGGAGCAAGTCCAGGTTATGACGGATAAGGCTGTTATGGGCGGCGTCAATCGGGACACAACGTTGTCGAAAGGTACGCCCGAGCAGGTGATGGCAGAAGTCCGCGCCGCGGTCCAGCAAACGGACGGCAGGCGGTTCCTCTTAGGCCCGAATTGCTCTGTTCTTCCAGGGACGCCGGATGCAAATTACCGGGCGATCCGCGAAGCGCTCGGATCGTAAGCAATGAGCACAGAGCTAGCCAGAGAGGCCCTTCGCCGGGTACACAAAGAGCGGACGTCGAAGGCAGTGACCATCGGCGTCTTCGACGGTGTCCACCGCGGCCATCAACAGACGATCGGCCGGATGGTCGATGTCGCTTTCAGCGGGCACTGCCTCGGCATAGTCGTCACGTTCTACCCCCACCCGCGTCAAGTATTGCACCCCGAGACATCGGTGAACTACCTCTGTAGCTTGGAAGAACGCGTGAAGTTGATCGAAGAGATCGGCGTCGATAGAGTGGCCGTCGTGCCTTTCACGGCTCAGCTATCGCTGATGTCGGCCCACGACTTCACGAAGATGCTTGTCGACGAATTGCAGATGGAGTATCTGATCGTCGGGCCGGACTTCGTGCTCGGCCACGACCGCGAGGGAACCGTTGACGTTCTGTCGAAGTTAGGCGAAGAGATGGAGTTCGAAGTGCAAACCGTACCGCTGCTTACGGAGGACGGTGAGAAGGTAGGCTCCTCGACGATTCGCGCCGCGCTGGCGGTAGGAGACGTCGGTAAGGCGGCCAGGCTGCTCGGCCGATCGTTCTCCCTGCGCGGGCTGGTAGCGCGCGGCGCAGAGCGCGGCCGATCTATTGGCTTCCCAACCGCTAATATAGATGTAGGAGCCGATCAGGCGCTGCCCGCTTTCGGCGTCTACGTCACGAAGGCTTATATCGATGATGTCTGTTACAAGGCCGTGACGAACATCGGTATAAGGCCCACCTTCAGCGAAGTGCGTCCTACCGTCGAGACGTACATCCTCGACTTCGATGGCGACCTGTACGGCAAAGAGGTGCGCATAGAGCTTATCGACCGCTTACGCGAGGAGAGACGCTTCAGCGGCGTCGAAGACCTCGTCGTGCAGATCAATATAGATATAGAAGCGACCCGGAGGGCTTTCGCGTGAGCACTGCGCCCGAAGTCCGCATCCCGACCGACGAAGAGTTGCAGCGTATCACTCGCCGCGCCGTTATTGAGATCATCCCGGAGCAAGAGTTCATCCAGGCATTGAAGTCGGGGCGGCAGCTGCGATTGAAGATGGGGTTCGACCCCAGCCGACCGGACATGCACATCGGTCACGCGATCGGCCTGCGGAAGCTGCGGCAACTTCAGGACCTCGGCCATCAGGTCGTCGTAATCGTCGGCGACTGGACGGGTCGTATCGGCGACCCTAGCGGGCAGTCGCAAACTCGGCCGATGCTTACCGAGGAAGAGGTCGAAGCTAACGCCGAGACGTACCTACGCCAGGTCTACCGTATCGTCGACCGCGAGAAGACCGAGGTGCTGGTGCAGAGCAGCTGGTTCGACCGCTTCGATCTTGAGGACGTAATACGTCTCTCCGCCTGCTTTACCGTCGCCCAGATGCTGCGGCGAGAAGATTTCGCCCAGCGGTACGAGTCGCACCGACCGATCGGCCTGCACGAGTTCATGTACCCGCTGCTCCAGGCCTATGATTCGGTCGAAGTGCGGGCGGATGTGGAGTTCGGCGGCTCCGACCAGCGGTTCAACCTACTGCTCGGCCGCGAACTTCAAGAGATGATGGGCCAACGGCCGCAGTCGGTCTTTATCATGCCGCTGCTCGTCGGCACGGACGGCGTCCAGAAGATGAGCAAGAGCCTCAATAATTATATAGCGGTCGAAGACCCGCCCGGCGAGATGTACGGCAAGGTTATGTCTATCCCCGACACGCTGATCCTCAACTACTTTACGCTGGCGACGGACGTGCCCGACGCGGAGCTACAGGAGATAAGCGAGGCTTTGGAGAAGCGCTCCGTCAACCCGATGGAGTTGAAGATGCGCCTCGCCCGTGAGATCGTCGCGCAGTTCTACGACGCGGCGGCCGCACAAGAGGCGGAGGAGGGGTTTAGGCGTACGTTCAGTAAACGCCAGGCGCCGGAAGATTTAGTCACTGAATACAGAGTCTCGTTCTCCGATTCTGCAAAAAAATTTAACAGGCCGGTGCTAGATGTCGGTGGAGTTAGGATGGTGGAGTCACTATATCTACCTAAAGTATTGGTTGAGGCTGGCATGGTGCCAAGCGTTTCAGAGGCAAAGCGATTAATTAAGCAAGGTGCAATAGACATTGATGGGGATGTACACACATCCGAAATTTTTGCACTTATCGACGGCTTGCTATTTCGCGTTGGCAAGCGGCGTTTTCTTCGGATTGTGGACGCGGACAAGCAGGCGGATTCTTCGCTTCGCTCAGAATGACATTGGAGGAATAACTTTGTCGCAAGACGTTAACATCGAGGAGATCGCGCGGCGGTTCGGACGGGCCGTCGTTACTATGGATATCGGCCGGCTGATGACCGACCTCTCGCCGGAGGCGATGACGAAGCTTCAGGCGCAGGCCGGCGGCGGTATGGCGATCCAGATTAACAGCTTCGATATCTTAAGCCACAGCCAGGAAGGCGCCGACTACCTGGTCGACTCGAAGTTCTTCGGGCCGACGAACTTCACGATGCGCGCCCGCTGGAGCAACGTCGATGACGAATGGCGCATCGTCGACGCCGATGTACTCAACACCGAGCCGGGGGGATAGGCGAAAGCAGATCGGTCATGGCGCCGTCATGGTTCGACAGGCTCACCCCGAGCTTGTCGAGGGGCGTCCATCCCCTAATCAAACACCCAGCGGGTGGCTGATGTAGGGAAGTCTTTCTCGCGCCAGGCGAATGCTACGCGCGCTTTCAATCTATAATAAGCGCCCGCCGGATCGGTAACATCGGGGCGGAACTCGTATTTGGCATCATAAGCGTCGGCGAAGCGCGTAAGCTCGTCGGCGTCCGTCACTTTCACTAACGCTCCCTCCAGGATCACGACGTCGTCGCCACTCTCTAGATGCAT
>WHTN01000064.1 GCA_009377715.1 Dehalococcoidia bacterium
GGACGGCGACGATGCCGATGTCTACCGGGCTATTGCTAAGGGTATCTTCGAGTTCGGCTATATCCCTGACGTCTAATTTATCGACCTGTTGACCGACGAGCTTAGTGTCGCTATCGAAGGCAGACGTTACACGAAACCCCTGCGGTGCGAAGCCGCTATACCCTAATATCGCCCGGCCGAGCCGCCCGACGCCAACTAGGGCTATACGCCATTGTCTGTCCAGCCCGAGTATACGACGCAATTCAGCCGAAAGCTTTGAGACGTTGTAGCCACGCCCCTGTTTGCCAAAATGCCCGAAGTAGCTTAGATCTTTCCGTATCTGAGCAGGCGTTATTCCCAGCCTTGCTCCCAACTCTTGCGAACTGACTAGCTCCCGCTTTTCATCTTCAAGCTGGACGAGGGCGCGCGCATATATAGGGAGCCTTTCGACAACAACCTGCGGAATTTCCATTATCTGCCCTCCTTGAGTTATTAGTCATTCGTTATTTGACCGCCATATGTATGGCAACCGACCGCAAATGGTACAAGCGGTACTCAACGTGCTGAAAGCCGGCGTCATACATCTTCTGTTGCAGTTCCTGAGGAGTGAGAAACTTTCCAAGCGATGATGAGAGAAAACGGTACGCGCTCGTGTTGCCGGCCACCAGCCAGCCCAACAACGGGACAATACTGGCAATATAAAGCAGGTGCAAGGCAGCCAGCGGCCGGAAAGAGGCTTTGCTCAACTCCAGACAGGCGAGACGGCCACCAGGCTTTAGAACTCGGTATAGCTCCAAAAGCGCCCTGTTTAAATCGGCGACGTTGCGTAAAGCAAAGCCTGTAACCGCTGCATCGAAGCTGGCGTCCGGGAAAGGCAGGCTTAGGCCATCGCCGACCAAGAACCTGATGTTCTTGCGACCAGCCTCTAGTTTCGAACTGGCCGCTTTAACCATCTCCTCCGAGATGTCAAGGCCGAAGACGTTGTCGGCCCGGTTAGCGAGGGCAAACGCCAGCTCGCCGGTACCAGTCGCCATGTCCAAAGCTGTTGTGCAGTGGTCAGGAGCAGCGAAAGCGGCAGTATCCCGACGCCAGGCGGCATCACGACCGAAGGTCATCACTGTGTTCATGCGGTCGTAACGACGAACTATCTGGCCGAACATTCGCCGATTGGCTTCAACCCAGGAGCGTTCTTCTAAGTCGGTTGCCATGCCTGTATATAATTATTGTTTATTTTGTCAAATACCGTCTTTCGGAAATATCAATTAACGATAGTGATAACTGTCACTTTATAGCATTCACCACCTTAGCAGTCAATGGGTTATGTTCATAAAAATGCTTGTGGTTACTCGGCTTATTAAAAGCCTTGGAGATTGATAAAGCGCCTCTCAACAAGCTCGAGGTGAGCGGGAAGCAAGCGCAGCCGCTCATGGATTCGACAGTACACCCTGAGCAAAGCCGAAAGGGTCACCATGAGCGGCCTGGGCCTGATGTCATTGCGAGCAAGACCGCCTTTGGCGGACGAAGCATAGCAATCTCAGCCCGTTCTATTACGTTGTGATACTTGGCTGAACTTTGGGATTATTGAGAGATTGCTTCGGCCATTTTGCGATGCCCTCGCAATGACGTAGTACCGCTATTCCGTGGAGACGCTATCTTCTCGTCCCTGCAGGGCGCCTCGCAAGGTGTGCCAGACGAGCGTGGCACATTTCACACGCATGGGGAATTCGACGACCCCAGCCAGGCTTTCGAGGTCGCCCAGCTTCTCTTCGTCGTAGTCTTCGCCGGGGGCGCGGGTGAGCATCTGGTGGAAGGCGTTAAATAGTTCTTCCGCATCGGCTTTCGTTTTACCTTTGAGATTCTCGGTCATTAAGGATCCCGAGGCCTTCGAGATCGCACAGCCAGAGCCTTGGAAGGCGATGTCGCTGATGACATCGCCTTCGAGATTAAGGTATACGGTGTATTTATCACCGCACAGCGGATTGTAGCCTTCCAAGACGCGCGTAGGGTTCTCGATTTTGCGGAAATTGCGGGGCTTGCCGTAATGATCGAGAATCTCCTCCTGATAAAGGTCGCGTAGTTCAGACATATGGCTGCCTTAGCTGAATATCCCCAGGACTTCCTGTACGCCTTCTACCAGAGCGTCGATCTCTTCTTTGGTGTTGTAGAAGGCGAGCGAAGCCCGAGCGGTAGCCGGAACGCCGAAGCGGTCCATCAACGGCTGGGTGCAGTGGTGGCCGGTGCGGATGGCGATCCCCTCGGTATCGAGGATCGTGCCGATGTCGTGCGGGTGGATGCCGTCGAGGACGAAGGCGAGGATGCTGGCCTTCTCCTTTGCGGTGCCTATCAAACGCAAGTCCTTAATTTCGGAGAGGCGTTCAGTGCCGTATTGGAGCAGCTCATGTTCGTACGAGGCGATCTTATCGTAGCCGATCGACGTTACGTAATCGATCGCCGTGCCAAGGGCGATCGTGTCGGCGATGTTCGGCGTCCCCGCTTCAAACTTATAAGGCAGGTCGTTATAAAGGGTCTTCTCGAAAGTAACGGAGCGGATCATATCGCCTCCGCCCTGGTAAGGAGGCATCGCCTCAAGCAAGGCACGCTTGCCGTAGAGAGCGCCGATACCGGTGGGGCCGAAGAGCTTGTGGCCAGAGAAGACGTAGAAGTCGCAGTCCAGAGCCTGAACGTCGACCTTCGTGTGGGGAACGGCCTGAGCGCCATCGAGAAGCACTGGCACACCGTGACTATGGGCCATGGCGATGATCTGCTCGACCGAGTTAATCGTGCCGAGCGAGTTCGATACGTGGACAATCGAAACGAGTTTCGTCTTCGGCCCGAGCATCTTCTCGTATTCGTCCATCAGAAGCTCGCCATCATCGTTGATTGGGACGATGCGTAGTCGGGCTTTTTTCTCCTCGCAGAGGATCTGCCAGGGCACGATGTTCGAGTGATGCTCCATCGCCGAGATAATTACCTCGTCGCCTTCTCCAACGTTGGTTCGGCCGAAGCTCTGAGCGACCAGGTTAATGCCTTCGGTGGTACCGCGCACGAAAACGATCTCGCTCTCGTCGACGGCGTTAAGGAACTTCTTCACCCTGGTACGTGCGCCTTCGTAGTCGGCGGTGGCTTCCTGACTAAGGTAGTGGACGCCGCGGTGGACGTTCGCATTAACAGCGGTGTAGTAGTTGACCAGCGCGTCGATAACGACCTTCGGCTTCTGGCTGGTGGCCGCGTTGTCTAAATAGACGAGGGGCTTGCCGTGCACCTGCTGCTGCAGGATCGGGAAGTCTCTGCGGATCGCCTGAACATCGAAACCTCGGATAGCGCCGTTCGAATTGGTTACAGCCATATTTCTAAGTTAGCCGGTATTCTTGCGCGTGCTCATCGAATATTGTTTCCATATGCGCCCGGACCGCCTCTTGCTTTACAGAATCGATGATCTCGCTGGCGAAGGCCCGCACGAGCAACCGTCGCGCAGCCTCCTGATCGACGCCGCGGCTTTGCAAGTAGAACAACGCTCGCTCATCGATCTGACCGCTAGCGGCGCCATGGCCGCATTTCACGTCGTCGCAATATATCCAAAGCGCGGGCTTGGTGTCAGCCTCGCATTCATTCGAAAGTAAGAGGTTCTTATCGTTCTGCCGGGCGTCCGCCTTACGTGCGCCCTCGCGCACTGTAATGCTGCCGTGGAACACGGCCTGCGACTTGCCGTCCAGGATGCCCTTATAGTTCTGGCGGCTAGTCGTATACGGCTGTTGGTGGTCGATCATCACCTGATTGTCTACATGCTGCGTCCCGTTGACCATGTACAAGCCATCAAGCGTGCAGGACGCGTTTTCGCCCGCCAGATCGACGTTGAGGTTGTTACGCACGAGCGCCCCGCCGGCGTCCATGACAACCGAATTGAAGGTGCTGTCGCGGTCTTGCAGGATCTGGGTCGTGCCAACGTGGAACGCTTCCTTACTGTGTTGCTGGACCCGGTAGTGGTTGACCACTGCGCCTACCCCAATAGCGATCTCTGACACGACGTTAGCGAAATAGCGGCCCCCAGTAAGACCGACGTATGTTTCGACGATCGTAACTTTGCTATCTCTGCCCACGATAACAAGCGTACGCGGCGCTGACATCGCCTCCGGCGTAGTCGAAACGAAAAGAAGCTGCAGCGGCTGTTCGAGTACTGCACCGTCGGGAACTTGAACCAACGCGCCGTCTTCGATGAAGGCGGTATTTAGAGCAGTGAACGCCGCTTCATCGTAGCGGGCGTAGCGCGATAGGTGCTTCTCCAATACGTCCGGCATTGTAGCTGAGGCTTCGGCCAAGCTCGTAACGCTTACCCCCCGCGAAAGCGGCGGTGTTCGCGACAGTTCGCGCGAGTAAGCGCCGTCGATAAAGACGAGCCTGCCCCAGTTATCGTCGCCGACGAGGAATTTCTCTATACTGGCGACACCGATCTTAGACTCATCGCCTACCTCAACCTCGAGTTGCGTCCGGGCGATGGGAGCGATATCCGTGTATTTCCATTCTTCGTTGCCGCGCCGGGCGGTAGGAAAGCCCAACTCGCGGAAACGCTCGATCGCGGATGTGCGGAGGTCCTTGAGCCAAGACGGGTCGCTAATCCAACCGTTGCTGGCAAAGGACTCAAAGGCTGTTAGATATCGTTCTTCTTGGGTGGGAGTTCGTTGTCGAACCATTGATTCAATATTCTTTTCTGTGGTAGTTGAGTATTCCTGCGGATTGAACTCGCAGCATTGGGAGCTGCGGATCGAAATCCACAGGCTAAGGTAACTATCCTGAGAGGCTCTTCTCTAGCTCTTCTTCGTACTTGTCATAGCCGACGCTCTCGACTTCGAGCGCCAGATCCTTATCGCCGGACTTCACAATGCGGCCGTCTACGATGACGTGCACGTAGTCCGGCACAACGTAGTCCAGTATGCGCTGGTAGTGGGTGATAAGGATGATCGCTCGATCGGAACGGCGCAGACGTTCGATACCGTTAGCGACGATGCGCACGGCGTCCACATCGAGGCCAGAGTCTGGCTCATCAAGGACGGCCAGCTTCGGTTCGAGAATAGCCATCTGAAGCACTTCGTTGCGCTTGCGTTCGCCGCCGGAGAAGCCTTCGTTCACCGATCGTTGGATCAAAGATGGCTCCATCTCGACCAGCTGGGCTTTCTCGCGCAGCATTTGGTTGAACAGGCGCGCGCTCATCTCTTCTTCGCCGCGCGATTTGCGGATGGAGTTGTAGCCCGCTCGAAGGAACTCGCTGAGACGCACGCCCGGCACTTCGACCGGGTGCTGAAACGAGAGAAACAGGCCGGCGCGAGCCCGGTCCTCCGGCTCCATCGCTAGCAGATTCTGTCCCTCGAAGAGGACTTCACCGCCCGTTACGACATAGCCCGGATGGCCTGCGAGGACGTAGGCCAAAGTACTCTTGCCGGAGCCGTTCGGCCCCATAATAGCGTGCACTTCGCCACGCCGCACGGTCATATTCAGGCCCTTAAGGATCTCGACGTCGGCCACACCGACTGAGGCATCTAGGTTTCGTATTTCAAGCATTGCGTTCGCCATCTCTTACAAAATTCCTGTGTGTTCTTCGATCTTGTAAATCGTTTGCGTTGTGATGGGTTTAGCCAACGCTTCCTTCGAGATTGGCCTCAAGAAGCCTTGTGGCTTCAACCGCGAACTCGAACGGCAGGTTCTTGAACACTTCCTTACAGAAGCCGTTGATGATCAACGCCGTCGCCTCTTCGCTGGACAGGCCACGCTGGCGGCAGTAGAAAAGCTGCTCTTCGCTCACACGGCCAGTGAACGCTTCGTGCTCCAGGTGGGCTGTATTGTTCTGTACTTCAACATACGGCGTGGTGTGAGCGCCACACTTATCGCCAACCAGCAACGAGTCGCACTGTGTAAAGTTGCGGGCGTTATCGGCCTTCGGCATAACCTTTACCAAACCGCGATAGGTGTTGCTGCCGTGTCCGGCGGAGATGCCCTTCGAGACGATGCGACTTCTGGTGTTCTTGCCTAGATGGGTCATTTTCGTGCCGGTATCCGCCTGCTGATAGCCCTTGGTCAGCGCCACCGAGTAGAACTCGCCGATCGAGTTATCGCCTTGGAGGATGACGCTGGGGTACTTCCAAGTGATAGCGGAACCCGTCTCCACCTGCGTCCAGGATATCTTCGAGTTCACGCCCTGGCACTTGCCTCGCTTAGTCACAAAGTTAAAGATACCGCCCTTGCCGTTTTCGTCGCCGGGGTACCAGTTCTGGATCGTCGAGTACTTGATCTCGGCGTTATCGAGCGTCACTAACTCGACCACAGCTGCGTGTAACTGGTTCTCGTCGCGCATCGGCGCACTACAGCCTTCTAGGTAGCTAACGTAGCTACCTTCGTCGGCGACGATCAGCGTCCGCTCGAACTGCCCCGATTGGGCAGTGTTGATGCGGAAGTACGTGGTCAGCTCGAAGGGACAGCGCACACCCTTTGGTACGTAGCAGAACGAGCCGTCGGAGAAGACGGCCGAGTTCAGCGCGGCGTAGAAGTTATCGGTATACGGCACTACAGAGCCGAGGTACTTCTGCACAAGGTCGGGGTGGTTCTGGACCGCTTCCGACATCGAACAGAAGATAATACCGTGTTTGGCAAGCTCTTCTTTGAACGTCGTGATAACCGAGACGCTATCGAAAACAGCATCCACGGCCACACCGGCGAGCAGCTTCTGCTCCTCCAACGGGATGCCGAGCTTTTCATATGTCTTGAGTATCTCGGGGTCGAGTTCGTCGAGGCTTTCCAGCTTCTTCTTCGGCTTCGGTGCCGAGTAGTAAATGATCTGCTGGAAATCGATCGGCGCGTGATGGATGTGCGCCCATTTCGGAAGTTGTTCGTTATCGAGCAGGCTGATGAAGTGGCGATATGCCTTCAGGCGCCATTCGAGCATCCATTCCGGCTCATTCTTCTTAGCCGAAATGAAACGGACGATGTCCTCGCTCAGGCCAGGCGGTGCGCTTTCGGTCTCGATATCGGTGACAAAGCCGTACTTATAGCCGGTATCGTCGATGCCTGTTTCCTTGGAAATTGTGCGAGGGGATGTCATACGGTCTCCTATCGCTTAATTTTGAAACATTTTACTGTTTTAATCTGCACTATGTGTATTTTAGCACGCGGGTATACGGCTGACAATGACATAGGGCTCAGCAAGGGTTAAAAATCTATTCTATTTGCCGAGGGCTGCACGGCTTCAAGCCCGTGCCTGAGGAACGGGCACTGTCGTAGCTGCAGACCTTCAGGTCTGTTTTTGTTAAGCAGGTCTAAAAGACCTGCAGCTACTACGATGCCTTGGGAAGTTGGTTTTCTTGACTGCCCTATCTAGGAATGTTACCGTACCCATAGAATCAGCATGACGCCATGACTCTAGACAAACGTATCTACTTAGACCACGCAGCTACAACGCCTCTAGACCCGCGCGTCCTGGAAACGATGCTGCCGTACTTAACCGAATTCTGGGGCAACCCTTCGAGTCTCTATCTCGAAGCGCGAGAGGCGCGCCGGGGCTTGGATAACGCCCGCAAGACGGTTGCCGAAACCCTCGGCTGCAAAACGCAGGAGATCGTCTTCACCAGCGGCGGCAGCGAGTCCGACAACCTGGCGATCCGCGGCGTCGCATACGGGAACCGCCGGCGCGGCAGCCACATCATCACTACCGCAATCGAGCATCACGCCGTCCTACACACCTTTGAACGATTGGAGAAGGAAGGCTTTACGGTTACTTACCTACCGGTTGACCGCGAGGGCTTCGTCGATCTAAAGGCGCTCGAAGAAGCGGTAACGGCCGAGACGTCGCTGGTCAGCATCATGTACGCGAACAACGAGGTCGGCACGATCGAGCCTATCGCCGAGGCAGCCAGGATCGTCAAAGAGCGCAATCCGCATTGCGTCTTCCACACTGATGGCGTGCAGGCGGTGGGCGCGCTCGATGTCAATATCGACCGCCTCGGTGTCGATCTCTTTTCTTTGACAGCCCACAAATTTTACGGCCCTAAGGGCTTCGGGGCGCTTTACGTCCGCTCGCGGACGCCATTCCTGCCCCAGACCCTCGGCGGGTCGCAAGAGCGCGACCGCCGCGCCGGCACCGAGAACATAGCCGGAGCTGTTGGCCTAGCGAAGGCGCTCGAAATGGCGTACGACGAATTCGAACAGCGCAACGCCCATAGCGCTGCTTTACGCGACCGGCTGCTAACGGACGTGCCGAGGTTCACCCCGAAGGTGCGAATTAACGGCACGACAGACCTAGATAGGCGTCTAGCGAATAACGCTAGCTTCGCGTTCGAGTACGTCGAGGGCGAGGCGATCTTAATGGCGCTCGATCTCGCCGGCATCGCCGCTTCCAGCGGCTCGGCGTGCACGTCCGGCTCGCTGGAGCCTTCGCACGTGCTCACGGCGATGGGCGTGCCGCTCGAAATAGCGCGCGGCAGCGTCCGTCTAACAGTGGGTAAGGACAACACGATGGAAGAGATAGACCGGATGCTCGAAGTACTCCCGAACGTCGTCGCCAGACTGCGCTCTCTGTCGCCACTGGCTGGAGCTGCCGAGGCGGCAAGAGCAGGCACCGGAAGGGGTTAATAGTTTTGCAAAATACTCCAGTTCCCGTCCCAATGGACCTCGATGAGGTACTGAAGCAGAACGTCTTCGTATCGTCTGTCGATAACATCCTGAACTGGGCGCGGCGTTCTTCGCTGTGGCCGGTGATGTTCGGCCTGGCGTGCTGCGCGATCGAAATGATCGCTACGGCCACTTCTCGCTACGACATCTCCCGTTTCGGTGCTGAGATCTTTAGAGCTTCACCCCGGCAGGCCGACCTGATGATCGTAGCCGGCACCGTGACCTGGAAGATGGCGCCACCCGTGCGCCGTATCTACATGCAGATGCCCGAGCCGAAGTGGGTGATCTCGATGGGAAGCTGCGCAAACATCGGCGGTCCGTTCGCCTACGGCTACAGCGTCGTGCCGGGCGTCAACAACATCATACCGGTCGATGTGTACGTCCCCGGTTGCCCTCCACGGCCGGAGTCGCTTTTGCAAGGGCTGATACTGCTGCAGGAGAAGATAAAGCAAGGCGACCGCAACCGTCCCGAACCGACAGGCGACTTCAGCAAGTACTTGCCGGAGAACGACCCTATCCGCCTAGAGCTTGAGGCGCTATTCCAAGGCAAGCCGACCCACACCATCGACCTCGGTCCCATGCCGCAACAGAAACTCTAGTAACCCTATCTACCTGCATCAGCACAACAGGGCGCACAGCCATGCGCCCCTACGCCGATCCCGTACGCGTGGCGAAATGTGTATAGCGTAACGTAGGGGGCACGCCAGGCCATATCCCTACGCGGGACGATGAGATATCACACAGCGAATGGCTATGTACACAACGCCAATGATCACGCGACGACGTATCGCCGGGGCACGCGGCGAATGTGCATGATCGATCGAGAATGACATTTTGGCAAAACCTATCCTGGCTCGTATAGCCGTAGTAAACTTAGCCAATGCTAAGTGTGATTCGGCTAGGTAGACCTAAAACGTCAGAGCCAGGCAGTAACGTCGCCTTCGCTGCACTCCGACATAGCAGCTACCGCTCGTAATTCATGACCTCGATGTTGACGATGATGGGGGACAACGTCGAGCGCGTCATCAGCTACTGGATCCTCTGGGAGACGTTCCATTCGCCTCTGATGGGTGGCTTCGCTGTCATCAGTCACTGGCTGCCTTTTTTGCTCTTCTCGGTCTACATCGGCAGTCTCGCCGATCGTATCGATTGCCGTAAAATGATCCGGGTGTCGCAGATAGCGTTCGCCCTCGCCTCTTTGGCCTGGGGGTTTCTATTCCTAACGGACAGCCTCCAGGTCTGGCACGCCAGTATATTGCTTCTCGTACACGGGATGGCGGGCGCGTTCTCCGGCCCGGCCAGCCAGCTGATCATCCATGACATTGTAGGTCGCCAGCACCTCCAGAGTGCGGTCAGGATAAATGCACCGGCGGTCAGCAGCTAGGCTTTTTTGTCGGGCCGGCGTTGGGCACGCTTCTGATGGCGGTCTTCGGGCCCGCGGTGGGGATCCTTCTGAACAGTCTAATGTACCTGCCTAGGCTAGTCTGGACACTACGCATGCCCTACACAGGCCACATCCGCGATGGCGAACGTTCGGCCGATAGGATCGGCTTCGGCTTAAGAGACGTTCCGAAAGCGATACGCGAAGTCTCGAGCAACCGCACGATCTTGGCCATGGTCGCCCTAGCCGCTGCCAGCGCCCTGCTGGTCGGCAACGCTTATTATGCGCAAATGCCGGAGTTCGCCCAAGACCTCGGCGCCGATGACGCTGGCTTTGCCTACGGCGCGCTCGTCAGCGCAACCGCGGCAGGATCTATCAGCGGTGGTCTATTAATGGAGGGGACGGGCTTGCTGCCGCCGAAAATGCGTACGGCGATGGCGGCTACCGGCATCTGAGGCATAGCGCTTGCCGCGTTCGTCCTAGCGCCGAACTACTATATCGCTTTCGCTATGTTGTTCATCGCTGGCGCTTCACAGCTAGCCTTCAGTTCGATGGCCCAGACGCTGGTGCAACTGGAAGCACCGCCTGAACTACGCGGGCGGGAAGTCGGCCTGTTCAGCATGGCGAATAACGGTTTACGCCTAGGCAGCGGCATTACAGTGGGCGTACTCGGCGCGGTGGTCGGCATTCACTGGTCGCTCGGCCTCAGCGCGATCGCCGTAATCCCGCTCGCTGCTGTTCTGCTCGTGTTCGCCGCAGTGCGGAGCAGTGTACGGCCGGCTATCAACGTATGACGATCAATGGGAGCCGCTCATGGATTCGACAAGTACATCCTGAGCCTGCCGAAGGACTCACCACGAGCGGCTTTAGTTATGGGTTCTTGCCAGCTAAGCAGGCGTTACTTCACCTGCCAGAGCCACATCCAGCTCTTTCAGATCTTCAGGCGTTAGTCGCCATTCCAGCGCGCGAACGTTGTCTTCCACCTGTTCGGGTCTTGTCGCGCCGGCTATGACCGAACTGACTTGGGATTGGGATCCAAGCCACGCGAGCGCCAATTCGGCCACCGTATGGCCTTGATTGGCGGCAAATTCCTCGAACTTCGATAGCATGGCGAAGTTCCTGTCGTTTAGAAAGCGTGAGGCTGCCGGGCCTGAACCAGCAAAACGAGTGCCTTCTGGGGCGGGCTCGTTGGGCCTATATTTGCCAGTCAGGACGCCACCTTCCAAAGGAAAGTACGGTATAACTCCTAGGCCATACTTCTTGCATACCGAGACCAGGTCATCTTCTACCTCGCGATGAAGGAGATTGTAATAGTTCTGAGCGGAGATAAACGGCGAAAGATGCTCTGCTTTCGCGACCCACTGCGCTTCAACTACCTGCCAGGCGGCGAAGTTTGAGCAGCCTATATACCGAATATCACCCCGCCTTACTAAGTCGTCGAGCGCGTTCATCGTCTCTTCGACCGGCGTGTTCGGGTCGGGGTAATGGACTTGGTACAAGTCTATGTAATCAACCTGCAAGCGCTTGAGGCTCGCCTGGACTGCCTCAAAAAGGTAGCGCCGGGAGGCGCCCTTCCATAGGGGCCCTTCTCCCATCGGACTTTCGAACTTCGTTGCCAGGATTAGATCACGACGTCTGCCTTGTAGGGCGCGTCCGATGTACTCCTCGGATTGTCCCTGGCCGTAGACATCGGCGGTATCGATGAAGTTAATCCCGAGGTCGATCGCTTTGTTTATTACAGCGACAGAATGCTCGTAATCGCTGCGGCGACCGAAGTTGTTCGTGCCGAGCCCGGCGACGGAAACTTGTAAACCGGAATTGCCGAGATTGCGATGTTCCATTGATTACCTCCGTAAATCCGCGGTCGTGATTCCCATTTGCATTACGCTGATGGAATTGCCATCGGGATCTGCAGTCTCAACCGTAACGCCGCCTGGAATGTCGTGATAGTCGCTGTGGATGAGGGCATTTGCCTCTTCTAACCGCTTTCGGGCAGCTACGATGTCCTCAACTTCGAATCCTAACGTCCAACCTTGGTTATGTTCTCTTGATGCGACTTCTTGGGCAGAGGCCCTTCCAGGATGGATGCCCAAGCTCAGCCCGTTCCCTAAATCGAACTGGCTCCAGTCTTTGCTTATGTGGACGGCATGGAGGCCACATACATCCCGATAGAAATGGACAGCTGCATCTATGTCGGACACCCAGCCCATGATGATGCTGACCTTATTAAACATGCTTCTCCTCCATTGAAGTAGTGATGGTTTTTACGATCTCTGTAATTCGAAGGCGGCGTGGCGTTAGAGTACGCTTGAGGAAATACGCTGTCAATCGCATTGACGTTGTGCCTCCTTAACAGTATATTGTCAATTAATTGCTTTGCATCGAGTGAACTATTTAGCAATAAACGATTATCTGAGAAGCTGGTTATATGAGCAATCCGTACGGCGCCCGTGAGGGCGTAGGAGTCAGCACTGCAGGGCCGACACCGGAAGCGCCGACGAAACGGCGGTTGGCCCCAAGCCTAAAATTTCAGACGTTCTCCTCGCTAAGGCACCGCGATTTCCGCTACCTCTGGATCGGCACCGTATTCATGACGGCCGGCGTTTGGATCCAGACCCTAACGATGGGCTGGCTCGTTTACGATCTGACAGAGTCGCCATTCCTGTTGGGCGCGGTCTCAGGTGTACGAGCGATACCTTCGCTTTTCGCTGCGCCGATCGCTGGCGTGGTAACCGACCGCGTCGACCGAAAGCGGCTGATGCAATTAAGCCAGACTTTAATATTTTGTAGCATTCTATTATTGGGGATCCTCGTAGCGACAGACCTAATACAGATCTGGCACGTTTTCGTTCTAGGCATCACTGCCGGGCTTGGCAACACGTTCAACAACCCTAGCCGCCAATCTCTCATGGCGGTATTGGTGCCTAAGGAAGAGTTGATGAACGCTTTCGCCCTCAACTCCGTCGCCTTTCAATCGACGCGCGTCATCGGGCCGGCCATTGGCGGCTTTCTCATCGTCTGGTTCGGCATCGCCGGCAACTTCTTCGTGCAGAGCGCGGCGATACTGGGCGTGATAGCCATGGTCACGATGATGCGTATTCCGCCGGTGGAGCCGAAGCAGACGAAGTTGTCTATCGCCGGCGATATGAAGGAAGGCTTCAAATACGTGCGCCAGAACGAGATAGTGATGGGCATCCTGCTTATCGGCATCATCCCAGCCTTCCTGTCGATGCCGCTCCAGGCGCTGATGCCGATCTTCGCCGCCGAAAGACTCGGCGTGGGCGCGGATGGCTTGGGGATCATCATGGCATTCATGGGCGCAGGCGCGCTCGCCAGTGCCATCGTCATGGCATCGATGACTAACCTAAAGCAGAAGGGACTCGTAATGCTGTTCTCGCTGGTGGTGATGGGCATTACACTGATCTTCTTCTCCCAGTTCGCCATGCTTGCCATCTCCCTACCGTTGATGTTTATCTTCGGCGCCGGTGAGATGGGATATAGGGTGATGAACAATACGATCCTCCAGATGGTCGTCCCAGACGAGTTTCGCGGGCGCGTTGTCAGTATTTACATGCTCGACCAGGGCGTATCGCCGCTTGGAAGCTTCGTGGCCGGCGCGATGGCCGCGGGCATCGGCGCGCCGATCGTGCTGGCGATGATGGGCGTATGCGTTGTAGCGCTTGCGACAACGGCCCTTGTAAAGCTTCCCTACATGCGCCAACTGAGTTAGTCTACTCCTGTTGTATCCGCGCGCTTCTTTTGTTCTTAGGAGGTTGTGAATGTACGTCAACGCGGGCGCGTCGACTTTAGCTGACGCCATTTTACCGTACCGGAATATGCTGCGCCACGCTGCTTTGATAGTGGGAGGCAGCGCGTTCATTGCGATATGCGCCCAGGTAAGGATCGAATTGCCCTTTACGCCGGTGCCCATCACCGGCACGACCTTCGGCGTACTGCTGGTCGGAGCGCTGCTCGGCAGCTGGCTCGGAGCAGCGGCGGGGTTCGTTTACTGGCTCGAAGGTATCGCTGGGCTGCCAGTCTTTACGGGCGGCAACAGTGGCTGGGCTTACTTCAGCGGTGCGACCGGTGGTTATATCGTCGGCTTCATCGTGGCGCCGTTTATGATCGGCTGGCTGGCGGAGAGAGGCTGGGACCGCTGGCCGTGGAGTATGGCACTAGCCATGCTGGCAGGTAACGTGGCCATCTATCTGATCGGCCTTCCCTGGCTAGCCCATTTTACGCCGGTATCCAGCGACCGCGTGATTGTGGCGGGGCTGCTACCCTTC
>WHTN01000065.1 GCA_009377715.1 Dehalococcoidia bacterium
CTGGAGCGGATCGCCTCTTTGCCGCCACGTAGGATACAGGCGTTGCCCGACTTCAGGCAAAGCGCCGCAATATCCACGATCACGTTGGGCCGGCTCTCGAATACGGAGCCGATGACGCCCAGCGGCACCCGCCGACGGCCTACGATCAGCCCGTTCGGCAGTGTCCGCATATCGAGCGTCTCGCCTACCGGGTCAGGCAGTAGCGCTATCGACCGGACATCGGCGGCCATGCCTTCGAGACGCTGGGGATTCAACATCAGCCGGTCGAGCACCGCCTCGGAGAGGCCGTCCGCCTTGACTGCTTCGTAATCTCTACGGTTCGCGTCGAGGATCTCGCCCTGCCGCGCTAAGAGCGCATCGGCGATCGCATTCAGCGCCCGGTCCTTAACGTCTGTGGAGAGCGAGGCCAAACGCCGCGAAGCCGCCTTCGCGGCGCTGCCCTTGGTCTGTAGCTCGGATGCGATAGCGGTCATTATTCTTTCTCAGCAAACCCAAGCAGATTAGAGGGTATGGGCACTAAAGTATGATTACCTGTATCAGCGCCAAGCCCGAACTCCTCGAGAGTCATGGCTCCTAGTAAAGGTAAAGGTGCGCTATCATCATCACCAAAAACGACGAGAGAGTGCTGAACCTCTCCGGATAATCGAATTGGTACGCGACCCAATTCCCTCTCTATCGTGCGACCATCCGCTGTGACAAATTTTCGACTATACGTTGGTAAATGACCTAACCGCAGCAATAGGAACTGAGGAAACCACGAATACGTCGCGCCCGTATCCACCCAAGCTTCCACCTGCTCGAAGCGATCCAAGCCTGAATCGCCTATTTCGATGAGAGAACGGAACGTGCCCATATTCCTATTTTAGCAGCTCGCCCTGCACTGCTGCCTCTTGCTCGCGCGAGGCCTGAGCGAACGGCGATTTGCCCCACGGCAGGTCCACCCGTTTGCCGTTCAGCATCTCCTCAGCGGTGATTATCTGCAAGCGCTGGAAGTCGCGTTGCCAGAAGTCGCTGTGCCAGAAGCCGGCGGCAGCCGCTTCCGTAATCATGTCGCGGGTGGGTCGCTCGAGCGTCAGTAACACGCCGACCGGCTCCTTTTCGCGATCGAGCACGCCGACAAGGTCGCGCACGTCGCTCACGCCTATGCCGCCTCCCTTTACCGAAACGATGGCCCGCTTGTAGTCCTCTTTCGGGCCGGCGAAGAACGGAATAACGCCGTCTATGCCTTTATCCGAGCCCTTCTTCTTACCGGCAACCGGCTGAGCGTCAAGTTTGGTGAGCGCCCACCACTGGAACTGCCACTTATCCTGCTGGGCAAGCGCGCGAGCGCCCACTAAGTCCTTCGGCTCGCCGACGATCTCGATATCGATGCCTACATAGGCGTCACGCAGGCGCCGTTCGATGAGGTTGATGGCTAGATATGTTACGTCGATGCCGATCCAGCGGCGGCCGAGCTTCTGCGCTGCATGCACCGCCGTGCCGCAACCGCAAAACGGATCGAGGATGATGTCGCCAGGGTTAGAGGAGGCGTTAATAATACGTTCGAGAAGAGCAAGAGGCTTTTGGGTTTGGTAACCGAGGCGCTCTTTCGCTGTGTTCCCAACACGTAAGACGTCCGTCCAAACGTCCTGCAATGGTACACCAAGCTTTTCGTCTAGATAGACGATATGTCCCCGCAGGAGGGGGCGACCATCCTTCCCAGCCTTGATCCGCCCTTCTGAGAAAAGTCTCTCCATTTCCGCGTGTGAAAGGCGCCATTCACGTGACGAGCTGGGCTTACGCCCTCGCCACTCGTATTGTCTGCTGGTTGATCCGTGATTTGGTGCCGTTAAATCTTCGGCTTTGTACCAACGGCCGATGGCATCCTGCCGAAATTCCCGCGAGATGTATACTTCGGAATACGGCGCGAACTGTCTATTAAACGTGCGTGAATCGCCCTTAATGTAAAATAGCAGGAAATCCTGAATGTTGCCGTATCGTTGTGTATCATTATGAGCACTCGTTCGCTTCCAGCTAATGTGGTTGCGGTAGCGCGTTGGCCCAAAAATACTATCCATAACCACTTTTAGGTAGTGACCCGTGGTCGGATCGCAGTGGAGATATATTGACCCTGTGGGCTTAAGGACACGGTGAAGTTCCACCAAGCGTACAGTCATCATAGATAGGTAAGCTGTAACGTCATTATGCCCCAACCCACGCACGATCGCATCTAACATGCGCCCTACTTCTTGGTGAGGCCCCTTTACGACTTCCTCGTAGGCCTTCATCGCAATTGGGCCCCAATGCCAGGTGTCCTCGAACGCCTCGATCTGCGCTTCGCTGGACGCGCCGCTATTCTCGCGGAATAGCACGTTGTACGACCGGTTCGAGTTGAACGGTGGATCGAGGTAGATAAGGTCGATACACTCGTCCGGAAAGTAGTCTTTATTCCGCAGAATGTCTAAGTTGTCGCCGTAGTAAAGGACGTTAGTCTTGAGATCAGGCATAGATCTGCCCTTTCATCTCTTTTCAGATCGAACGTTGAGCGGCCAGCGGCGTTAACTCGAGCGCTGGCCACTCTTTCGATGCTTAACCCTGGCGTCGTCGCTGGAATCGAGTCTTCTTCAGCAGCTTGCGGTACTTGTGCTTGCGGATCTTCTTCCGCCGCTTCTTGATTACTGAGCCCATGAAACCTCCGAATTATGCTTTCTGCTCACAATACTATCGTATCCAGATTTAGTCCGCTAGCCTACGGCTCCCTACGACCGCCCCTGTCCCACGTCCGCCACGGAAGTATCGAAGTCACAGGACTGGGGTTCGCGGCGAGATTCGCGACCGTCTCTTCGGTCACGGTATCGGGCAGGCGATAGCCCCTGAAGAAGAGATAGCCGATGAACACGCTAAGCCCGGCAACCGGCCCCACAAGCCTGATGCCCAGCGTGTTGTCCGACGTACTGCCCATGAGCAAAAGTCCCGCGAGGATGATCGGGAAAAGCGCAGAAGCCACCTTCTCCGCCATCGCCTGCGTGCCGTAGTAGAGGGCCTCCCGGCGCATGCCGGTGCGCACGGCGTCGTAGTCGATGATGTCGGCTTGGATAGCGTTCGGGAAGGTGAACACCGCCGACATCGGTATCCCCAGCGGCGCAATGAAGAGGAACGCCTGCAAAAGTTTCGGGATGCCGGGCACGAAGCCCATGAAGAAGAGGAACGGCAGGTAAACAGCGCCTATCAGCATCGCCGCCGAATAGACCCAGTCCTTGCCCCTACGCATCGCCAGCCGGAAAACGACGGGAAGCGAGATAAGGACGACTACGATGGCCGTCGCGGTAAGCGCCGCGACGGTTGCGCCCTCTTCCTCTCTATCCAGCACCGATTCGACGAAGTACGGAAGGGCCGCCGTCATCATGGAGATGCCCATGTTGAAAAGGATGAACGTGGGGATGAAGAAAAGGAACTGGTCGTTCGCAAGCGTGCTGCGGACGGCGTGGACGAAGTTGACGCTCGCCGGCGGCACGTCACGCCGCGCCCGACGCCATATCGCTGCGATCGCGACGTAGCGCGAAGCTAGCCCTAGCGAAGCGATGACGATAGCCATCGCCTGAAAGCCGAACGCGTCCTTTATAAGGCCGCTGCCGATAAGAGCGACGGCCGCTCCCAGCGTGCCGAAGAAGACCTGCCACGTCACTACGCCGACGCGATCCTTGTGCGTCCGGGCGACTTCCGGCAGCAGCGCCTCGAAAGGCCCGCCTGACAGCGTGCTGAATAGGTGGAACGCTTCCAACACGACGAAGAAATAGATGATGTTGGCTACGGTCTCGTTATCGTCGGGCGGCGTCCAAAGAAGGACGAAGAAAAGCGCGTACAGCGGCGTCGCCAGTAGCACGAAGGGAATGCGACGGCCCCAGGGAGACTTCGTACGGTCGCTCCAGTAGCCGATCAGCGGGTCGTCTACAGCTTCGATCAGCCGGCCGATCGCGAGCAATATGCCGACCGTCAAGATCGGTATGCGTGAGGGGAGATCGGCATCGTCCGGCGGCGCGAAGTAGTATATAAGCCAAAGGTCTTTCGCTCGCGAGATGACGTTTCCACCGATCGAACCGGAGGCGTAAAGCAGTTTCGTGCGGAACGGGAACGGCTGGTCCAGCATCGCCTACACTTTACGATGCTTAGGCTGGGAAAACTATGACTTCGATGGGGCTTGAGTGAGAAGACGTTCGCCCCTCGACAAGTACATCCTGAGCTTGCCGAGGGGCTCGGGGTGAGCGGAAAAATATAAGACCGCTCATGCTGAGCCTGTCGAAGTATGAGCGCCTAAAGCGCTACGAGGTTGTTCCGGTGCACAACCTCTGAGCCGTACTGGTAGCCGAGGACTTCTTCGATACGCTCCGAGCGGAGACCGCAGATACGTTCCGTCTCTTCCGCGCTATAGTTCACGATGCCCAGAGCGATCCTCCGCCCGTCGCTGTCGCAGATCGTAACGACATCGCCGCGCTGAAAGACGCCCTGCACCTCTCTAACGCCTGCTGGAAGCAGGCTGCGCCTCTGCCCTACGACCGCTTGCACCGCTCCGTCGTCGATCAGCACGCTGCCGCGCAGGCTAAGGCCTGCGAGCATCCAACGTTTGCGACTCTCCATGCGGTCTACTTGCGCCGGGAAGAGCGTGCCGATGGCCTCGCCCTGCGCTAAGCGGCCGATCACGTCCGACTCATGGCCGCTCGTGATCACGACGTCGGTGCTGCTGGCCGTTGCCAGGCGCGCCGCCTGTATCTTCGTCACCATGCCGCCGATGCCCGGCCCATGGCCGCTGCCGGCCATCGCTTCTATCGACGCGTCGATGCGCTCGACGCGCCGGATCAGGCTGGCGTCAGGGTCGACGTTCGGGTCGGCCGTGTAGAGGCCGTCGATGTCGCTGAGGATCGCCAAGAGATCGGCATCGACGAGATTTGCGACTAGTGCCGAAAGGTTATCGTTATCGCCGATCTTCGCCCCTTCTATCTCTTCGACCGCCACCACATCGTTCTCGTTGACAACTGGGAGCACCCGGTGCTCCAGGAGCGATAGCAAGGTGTTACGGGCGTTTAGATAACCCAAACGGTCGGCGAGGTCGCGCCGTGTGAGCAGCGTTTGGGCCACGATGATATCGTGCTCGGCGAAGATCTGGTCGTAAGCGTGCATTAAGTGGCTCTGACCGACGGCTGCAAGCACCTGTCGGAAGGTGGTCTCTTTGCGGTCAACCCTGATGTCGAGCCGGTGCCTGCCAACAGCCATAGCGCCGGAGGTAACGACGATCACCTCAGCGCCATCGCGGCGTAGCCGGGCGATCTGCTCCGCCAGCGAGGCCATCAGCGCAAGATCGAGGCGACTGCCGCCGGATGTCAGCAGCGCCGAGCCAAGCTTGACGATTATGCGGCGGTAGCGCAGTTTGCGCGTTGTCCTGGTATCTTCGCCATCAGATACGGGTTCAAGACTATTGCTCATCGTGCTTCGCATTATAGCAAGGCGATGGCCTAAGCGAACAGAAGGATTCGAGCAAGCGCTGACCGTCATTGCGAGGTCGCTGGAAAGCGATCGTGGCAATCTCTGAGTTGCGATAATGGTAGCCACAGCTGGCTACAGCTAAGGCACAACGTAATAAAACGGGCAGAGATTGCTTCGGCCACTGCGTAGCCTCGCAATGACAGCAATGTCACTCGACAGGCTCGTGGTGAGCGGAAAAAAGCCCTCTGTAGCTGCAGGTCTTTAGACCTGCTCAGAGGAAGCAGACCTGAAGGTCTGCAGCTACGAAGGACGTCTGCAGGAACGGAGCGAGGCGGCCGCAATGACCGTCATTCGCTTCCCCCTATAACTTTGATCTGCTCCTTTACAAAGTTGACGAACTTCGCCGTTTCAGCGTAAGTCGCGGCATGATCGACGCCTTCTTCCCGCCAAGCTTCGCGCCAGACCAGCGCATTCCGGATCAGCCCCGACCACTCCGGCAATTGCGCCTTCGCCCATAGAGCCGCCTGCCTCTTCGAAGCCTGCTCGCCGTTGCTGCGACACGTATACAGCGCTCTACACATCGTAAGGATGGCATATGCCTGGTTCTTCCGGTCGTGCAATTTGTTAGATCCAGTTCCCATACCGGCCGCGTAGTCCCGAACCCACTGCACAAACTCTTCTTTAGCGATAGGAGGGATGATCTCGTCCGGTGGCGGGCCGAACAGCGTCAAACCGCCTTCGCGTATGACGTACCAGTTCTGGAGCCAGTCCATTAGCGGCTCGTCTTCCCGCACATGGAACGGTTCGCCCGGGCTTATAACGATGGGACTTTTCGCTGATTTGAACTCTCTCAGTGCCGCCGCGGACAGGTAAACGACTTCGATGCGGTCTTCCCATGCAGGGTTGTCTCTGGCGAAGTCCTCGTGTATGGCGCGCAAGGCCTCGAACTCTGTTTCGCTAACTTCGGATGAAGTGACCGCAAGTAGATCGACATCGCTGATCCCGGGGTCGAAGTCGCCCGCCGTCAGCGACCCGTACAGGTACAGACCGACAATCTTCTCTTGAAAGATGCTTTGCAAGTTGGAGAGTAGACTCTCCAGCAGAATGTTGACGTCGGCGTATGGGGTTAGTTGCATAGCGGTTCGTCCACGATTATCATATGCAGGTTATACTTATGATAGAATCCCGATCGGTTATGGTGAAATACCACAAAATGCAAGTAGACCCGCTGATAGTTCGACAGGTACATCCTGAGCTTGTCGAAGGGCTCACCACGAGCGGGTTCTCTTCTGCGCTCACCCTAAGCTTGTCGAAGGGGCAAGGTTATAGTTACCTGATTCAATCATGGAGGTTTGAGTGAGAAGATCATCCCTAAAACTGGCCTCTAGCGCAATCTTAGCTCTTTTACTGTCTTTATTTATTGCAAGTATAGCTTCCGCGGCGAACACAGTACCGCCCGGCGAAGCGTCCCTTTTACCGGCGCAGGTGGGGCTTGATGACGAAACGTTCCTCACAGTCATCTTCGCCACTGTCGGGGCTTCGGCAGGCGCGGTTGTACTTCTAACGCTAGCGTATCTGTTGCGCCGGAGCCTCGGTGTAGACTGGCATCGCTCCACCGGCGAGGCGACCCACGATGCTCACGGGCACCAGCCGAGCCACGAAGAGGTCGCTGCGGGCGTGCATGATACTGCAACCGGCGAGACCGCCGAAGAAGAAGGCGGCCAGCCTTGAGCTTACCGGTTGGTCAAGAGGCGCCCGACTTCACCCTAACCGATGGCAACCGCCAACAGGTCACGCTCAGCCGCTTCCGCGGGCAGAAAAACGTCGTTCTCGCTTTTTACGCCCTGGCCTTCACCGGCGGCTGAACGAACGAACTCCAAGGCTTCCAAGAGCTACTAGGCGAGTTTGAGGAAGCCGGCGCTCAGGTCCTGGGCGTTAGTATCGATGCAGTGCCGACCCAGGGCGCGTACGCGGCGAGCCTTAACTTAGCGTTTCCGCTGCTAAGCGACCGCCCGAAGTACGAGGTTTGCCGGGCTTACGATGTGTTCCGAGAGAGTGTGGATATAGCGATACGCACGGCATTCGTTATCGATAAAGAGGGAACCATCCGCGGCGTCATCGAAGACCGGCAGGACATGCTGGACTATCCCAGAGACTCTTTACAGATCGTAAGAGCTTTGCACAAAATGTCATTCTGAGTGACCGAAGGAGCGAAGAATCTTACAAAGCAACGAAGTAAGCGTTTGATTGTGAGACCCTTCGCTTCGCTCAGGGTGACAAACAGACTCTCCCGCACTTTGTGCAAAGCCTGTCGTAAAGGAGATAGAAGGAAAGAGCTAAGGCGACGACTTAGTCGTCTTCCTCTTCCTCCTCTTCATCATCGTGCTGGGCCGGCCTGCCGCGGTCCAAGGAAGGAAGCCTGGCCTCGAAGCCGTCATCGCGACGGCGACGTCGCGGCGGCAAAGCGTCTACCGCTTTCCGAAGCGACGACAGAAGCGCCGATGCGTGGCTGCTGTCGAGCAGCAGGGCCACTACCCCAGCTTCTCGATAAGCCTCTAGTGTTTTTAGCGAGGGCTCAGCTTCGATGCGGAGGAAAAGAGGAAGCCTGGAGAAGCTTGCGAGCCGCTTCAATTCTAAGTGCTGCTTGAGCGTCGACGGCCCCTTGCCAGCGTCTACGATCATCGCCTCCATAGGCAGACCCTCAAGCATGCGTAAGGTAGCATCGCTCATATCCTCCTGAACTACTAACAAGTAGCTCAGTTCATTGTGCAGTGCCGATGTGGCCGAGGAATCAAGGGAGACGATGGCATAATCTATGCCAGCGTCCTTGGCCTTCGCGATGTCGTCATCGCTGGCATCTCCGAGCCAGATGCCCAGAGAGGCTTTTTCTGAACTCTTGGCCCAAGCAGCAAAAGCGTCCGTCGGCGCTTTCTCGGTAATCGGACCGAAGATTACGGTATCGGCGCCCTGGGAAAGGCTTTCCTCCGCTTTATCCCTCAGCTCAAACGGCACTTGCACAGCCAGCAGCAGGCTAGGTTCTTTGCGGGCCGTCGCTACAGTCGCAAAGCCGATAGGAGCACTCTCGATGCGTATGGCACGTCTTATCTTGTCAGCGATCTTGCTCATGTTCCTCCAACGCCCTCGTGTACGTTCTAAACGTATTATCGGCGACGCGGTGGCGCGCAGCAAGAGAGGAGTGGAGAAAGAATAGAGAGACGCGACAGGCTATCTGCTTAGGTGCGCCGTTGGATATTCTTAAAGAGAGTCGAGAAATCTATAGAAGGTGTCTCACCAAGGTTTTGCAGCAAGTCACTGTACCGTTGATAGCAGTACTGCGCAGCTTCCATTTGACCAGCCTCTAAGTAAGAACGCATGAGTAGGTACCAGGCCGCCTCATTATATTCGTCTTGCTCCAGAATGCGGTGATAAAGCTCGCTGGCGCGATTGTATTCACCCTTTTCGAGGTACAAAGCGGCCAAATTGGAAGCGAGCCTTAAATTTTGCTCCGCTAGCTGCCAGCGCAGGCCATCAGCCCAGTCGGAATAGAAATTACCAGCGAACTGACCTTTATACAGAGCCAGCGCCTTCTCCATATCCTCGATGGCTTTATCGCTGGCGCTTTCAACATCCTCCGCAACCCGTGCAAGGCTCTGAAATTCTGCTACGTCATAGGCGAAATGCCCTTGCTGATTTAGAACGTAACGGCCGGCCTGTTTGACGATGCATTCGTTATAGAGCGCCTGTCGCAAGCGGTAAAGGTTGGAGTGGAAAGCACTGTTAGACTTGCCCTCCGGAAGTTCAGACCACAAGGCTGTGACGACTTCATCCTTGCTTAGGGGACGATCGAGAGAAAGGAAGTAGAAGAACATCTCTTTACTTTTTTCGCTTCGCCACTGCAGATCGCTGACCTCGCGTCCATCGATGACGACGCGTGCGACGCCCAAGCCATACGCGTCCACAATGGGCAGCGAATGCGCTTCCTTCCTGTCATCGCTATCGCCTATGTCCCTGTGCTTCACAAGATTCAACAAGCGATTATAGAAGCCATTGCCGATCTTGAGAGCTACGGCGTAATCGACCAGATACTGAACGTTCTCCGCGTGGGCCACGAGGAAATTCATGTCGCCGAGCTCCTGCACGACCGCGGCGACTTTTTGCAAGCTCTCCGCAGCAGCAGTCCGCTTATGGAGTTTGTAGTAGGCATCGGCGAGAAAGAAATAAGCCTTTGCCAGTTCTCGTTTGGCGTCCGCCTCCGCTAGCAGAGTAGTCGCCTTTTCTAAATGGCTAACGGCCTCTTTGACCTCCCCTTTATCCATGAAGACGAGGCCCAAGGTAGTTTGGCATATGCCCAACTCGAATACGCCGCCACGGTCTTCGGCCGCTGCAATAGCATGCCCGATTAGCATTTCAGCCTTAGCCAGTTCACCGAGCATTCGGTGGGCGTTGGCCATACCATCGGTGGCATAGATAGCAAGGTACGTCTCTTCGATTTCATGAGCTAAATCCAAGCAACGCCGGTACAGTTCCAAAGCCGTCTTCTGCTGCCCGCGCTGGCGCTCTAGATCGGCGATTGATGCAAGGATATAGGCCTTGAACCGCGTATAGTCGTTTTCTTCGGCTTTCTGGAGAGCTTCCCGCAACGCTTCATCAGCCCGGTCATAGTCTCCTTGCAGGAAGTATAGTACCCCGAGGTTGTTAAGGGTCTGGACCTGGCGAAGCTGGTTCGCTAGACGTCGCCAGCTCTGGTAGGCTTTTTCAAGATAGCTCGCCGCCTCTGCCAGCCTACCTGTCAGCATCAGCGCCGAACCGATCTGGTCACTAACGTGGGCTATATTTGTGGAATCGCCCTTCGTTTCGTACATTTCAAGCGCGTGTTTAAGCTCCTGAACGGCCTTATCGAGTTGACCGGCCATGGCGTAGGTAATACCGAGTTCTTTGCGGGCTTCGGTTAAGACCGTTACCGAACCACCCTCTTGCACTAGTAGTAAACAAGCCTTGCTGCAAGCCTCAATTGCCGCGCTGTAGTCGCCCTTAAGGCGTAGGGAAGTGCCCTGGGTGATCAAAGCCTCGGCTACGGAGGGCCAGTCGTTACCGGCCATCAGAAGCGGCGTGGCGCGGTGTACAGCTTGGAGCGCCTGATCCAGCTGATTCATTTGGTAGAGCACTTTGGCCCGCAAAAGCAACGCTTTGGGAAGCGTCTCAATAGTGCTATCAGGTATCGCGTCGAGCCATTGCAATAACTCCGGCCAGCGACCCTGGTCTAGAAACTCCCCCAAGTAATCGGTCAATACCCGGCTGACATCCCCCCAGGCCCCGCCTTCGGCATGGTGGAAGATGGCTTCGCCCCAGTTGGCTACTCGTTCGTAAGCTCGCGCTGCTGCGCGGTGTAACTCGACTAAATCCGATGGCGCATCAGAGCGCTGTCTTTCCGTTAGAAACAAGCGAAGCAGGCGATGGTACCGATAAACACCGCCTTCTTCGATAGGCAAAGCGAAGCCGTCTCGGACTAAGCCCGCTATGACCTGCTGAGCGTCAGATATGCCCAGGAGTTCGTTGCAGAAGCCGGCTTCAAGCTTGCGTAAGAATGATGTCTGCAACATGAAGTCTTTCGACCGCGGCGACTGGGCAGACAATACCTCGGCGTCCAGGAACTGTGATAGCAACCCTGGAATGTAGCTCGTTGTGTCTTCAATAAGACCGCTCTCAGCTAAGAGAATAACCGCTGCGGGCCAGCCTTCGGTCAGTTGTAGCAGATTTCTAATCGCCTGGTCCGATGGCTGGATATGAAGTACATCGAGCAAGAACTTACGAAGCTCTTCTTCGCTGAACGCCAACTGCGATGCGTCCACCTTGGTGGCCTGCCGGCGGACAAGCATAAGCGACAGAGTCGCCAACTTGGGCCAAGTACGGCCGCACAGGAACACACTGCTATGCTCCGGCAGGTCGGCTAGGACAGCGTCAAGAACCCCTAGCGTTTCCGAACTGCTTTCGATGTTGTGCAAATCATCTAACACTAGGACGAAAGATTCCGAGACTTCAGATATGACATCGGCGACGAATGCCTTCGCGATAGTCTCCACGTTGGCCAAGCTTTCGTCCTTCGTGGTAAACGCTTCTTGAAAATTTCGGCCAAACGCCGGAAACCGGCGTTGGAATGACTGGACGAGGCTTCGGAGAAATACCTCCGGCCGGCCGTCGTCTCTACCTACGGTATACCAGCAGACAGGCGCGTGAAGATCGCTGACGAAGTCCGTTAAAAGAGCCGTCTTACCGTAGCCAGCAGGCGCGGTAATAACCGTTATCTTCTGGTCGAGTCCCGCCTCCAGCAACTCGATCAGCGAAGGACGCGGCAGCAAGCCTTTCCCTGTTGCAGGCGGCTTTACCTTGGCTGGAACAGTACCGCGGTCGCGCGGTCCTCCGTCTTCTCTCTGCATAGTCATAGAGATGGCAAATTTCATGCGGAAGCACTTAGGGCCTGCCATTGGGTAGATGATCGAGGAACAGTTTTGTTACGTTATGTCTCTCAACTATGGGGCGATGCTTTGAAATCAAGCGAGGTATTGACAGCGTTCCCCCGTTATATTAAAGTCCTGATAACCTTTGGCTAGATCCAAGGGTGGAGAAGGGAGCGAGGCATCGACTTAGACTAGACGAGGCAGACTATAACCAAGTGCTATAACCACCGTAGAGAATAGGCTGAGGGCCCAGATCACACGAAGCAGTAGTTATTATTTATAGATATTTCGATCCTACCCCCTTAGCCACCCTGCGAAGGTAGTAAGCGCTCCCCTCGTCGTTGCCTGAGATCGCCTCACTAAGGCAACTTACAGGCTCGGGCAAAACTATGGTCGCACCAGCGAGTGGTCAGACTATGCCGGGCGAACAAGCGTTAGCTGACGCCCTGGCGTACTGTCGCCGTTTAGCCACCAGCCACTACGAGAACTTTACGGTCGGCTCTTGGCTCTTGCCGCGATGGGCCATCCAGGACACATACAATGTCTATGCCTATTGCCGTACCGTTGACGATATAGGCGATGAAGCCAATGGCGACCGTCTAGCGCTCCTGAACGACTGGGAGAGCGACTTACACAGGGTCTATTCCGGTACGCCAGAACATCCTGTACTTTTGGCCTTGACACAAACGGTCCAAAAATACGACATGCCGGCCGAGCCTTTCTTGCGGCTAATTGAGGCGAACCGCATGGACCAAATAAACGTTCGCCACGCCACCTTCGAAGATCTAGCGTTCTACTGCGGGCACTCCGCCAACCCGGTAGGACACTTAGTGCTCTACATCTTTGGCTACCGCGATGCTGAGCGCCAGGCCCTCGCCGACTGTACCTGTACCGCCCTTCAACTCACGAACTTCTGGCAAGACATCGCTACGGACATCACCAAGGGTCGCATCTACTTACCACAAGAGGACATGGAGTTCTTCGGTTACTCCGAGGAAGAACTCCGATTAGGGGTAATAAATAACAACTTCGTATCACTGATGCAATTCGAGGTCGCCAGGACTCGGGACCTCTTTCAACGCGGCCTTCGCTTAATCGATATGGTGGATGGGCGACTAAAGATAGATCTGAGGTTATTCAGCCTAGGCGGCTTGAGCGTGCTCGACGCCATCGAGCGCATCAATTATGACGTATTCCGTCGCCGACCCTCCCTCTCGCGATGGCAGAAGAGCATGTTGCTATTACGAGGCGTAACGCCGACACCGGTGAAAGCGCGATGATCGCGAATATAGAGGCACTAAGGGAAAGCTACCGTTACTGCCAGAACCTGACGCGACAGGAGGCGAAAAACTTCTATTACGGCTTCGCGTTGCTGCCGTCATCACAACGACATGCCATCTGCGCCGCCTACGCTTTCAGCCGCCGCTGCGATGACATCGTCGACGATAAAGGGACGGTAGAAGAAAAAGAGCTAGCGCTAAGCGCATATAGAAACGAACTCGCCCACTGCCTGGCCGGTCAGCCGGAAGGTCATGTTTTTATGGCTCTAGCGGACGCAATACAGCGTTACCATATTCCGGAAGGCTACTTTCACCAGATAATCGATGGCGTCCACATGGACTTAACAACCAGTCGCTACCAAACTTTCGAGGACTTGCGATATTACTGCTACCAGGTCGCGTCCGTAGTTGGGCTGGTCACTATCGAGATCTGTGGCTATCGCGATGGCGAGGCCGCCCGACAGCGCGCCATAGATATGGGCATCGCGATGCAACTCACCAATATCCTCCGAGACGTCAAGGAAGATGCGGCCCGCGACCGCATCTATCTGCCGCTCGACGAGATGTCGATGTTCCACTACAGCGAAGATGAGTTGCTACGAGGCGAGCAGACTGAGGCTTTTTACCGCCTGATGGTCTACCAGACGGAGCGAGCACGCGAGTACTTCAGTCGCGGCCTCGAGATCTTGCCCCTGCTGCCACGACGCTCGCGCGCCTGCGTGCGGCGCTGGCCGAATATCTACGCTGCACTCCTGGACCGCATAGAAGCGAGCAACTACGACATCTTCCGGGAGCGCATGAGCCTTAGCTTGCGCGAAAAAGTTACGCTCGCCAGCCGCGCCTTGGTCAGGAGCGTCCTGCCATGACGAACCGCTCGGATGCACGACAAGATGTCGTGATCATCGGCGGCGGCCTGGCCGGCATCTCCACGGCTTGCGAGCTACTCGACCGCGGCTACGGCGTCACCTTAATTGAAAAGCGCCCGTTCCTTGGAGGACGCACATATTCTGTGGTCGATCAGCATACAGGCATCGAGGTAGACAACGGCCAGCACGTCTTCATGCAATG
>WHTN01000066.1 GCA_009377715.1 Dehalococcoidia bacterium
CAGAGGTGATACACGGCTCGAAGGCCAGCTTCCGCGACCCCGCTCGCTTCAGCTACGCGCACAGAGGCAAGGACGGCCACCCCTACCCCGTCGATCGAGAGACGTACGACCGTTCCATAGACGTTCTACGCACCGCCGTTGCGAGGGCCAAGATCGGCCAGCGCGATAAGCTGGACGCCTTGCGACGCCTGGCGTCTATGCAACCTGCGTTGCCCTGATATAATCCTTAACATTTTTGCAATCCTCTCTCCTGGCGGTAGAACGCTTTTGCAACTGGCTTGCGGATATGCTGGCTTCACGTTGAACGCATAACAGTCGGGGAGGAATAATGGCTCGCAAGACTACAACCGTTGATCCGATCAAGTTGATCAGGGACGACCACAAGAAAGTGCAGAAGCTGTTCAAGGAGTTCGAAAAGACTGAGGACTCTCGCGCAAGCAGGACATATTCATCGAAGTGAGTACAGAGCTAACCGTCCATACCACCATGGAGGAAGAGCTCTTTTACCCTGCCATGCGCGATGCCGGCATCGACGATGAAGTCCTGACCGAAGCTGACGAGGAGCATCACGTCGTCGAGACGATTATGTCGGAACTCGAGGGCATGGACCCCGACGACGAGAACTACGATGCGAAATTTAAAGTAATGGCCGAGAACGTTGAGCATCACATCGGCGAGGAAGAGAAAGAGATGCTCACCAAGATGGAGAAGAAGTCGAATGCGGATAAGCTGCCCGAAGACCTCGGTGAGCTTATAATGATGCGCAAAGAGGAGCTAATGGCCGAACATGCGATGCTCGTTAAAGGCAGCAGCTCTTAGCCGGTAGCTTTTCTGAGGGAGCGCCTCAAGCGGCTTCGCTGGGTTGAGGCGCTCCTTCTTTACGCAGGGTAGACATGTTCGCAATGGTAACAATAAACCCTAACGCTGGCAGGGCTATCATTCCGAGATACATGGCTTTGTAGCCTACAACCTCAACCAGGCCGCCGCTAAGCGGCGCTCCTATGAACTGTGCGACCGGGTACGCCAGCGAGAAAGTAGCCATAGCCGCGCCCGGACGCAAAGCATCGGCGCGGTCTATTGCGAGCGCGGTTGTGCCCGGCGTGGTCAACGATTCGCCTATGGAATAGCAGATGCCTGCAACCAGGATGAAGGTTAAGCTTTCATAAACTGGAATAAGCGCAAGACCCAGCATGGTGAAGAGCATTCCGATCATAATCGATAGGCCGCGCCCCAGTATGTCGATGAGGCGGCCGAAGAAGATCCTTAGAATGATGCTGGTAGCGCCGCCGACAATGAAATACAAGCCGATGTTATCGACACCAATCTCATCGGCGTAAAGAGGAATAAACGAGGTCACTGCCGGTCCAGCTGTCACAGCCAGTATTTGCAGTGTAGTCGGCAGTGTAACGCTCCGTTCGTACAGAAGGCTCAGCGCAGGGAGCGGCGCTATGGCTTCTTTCAATACCGCAGCCTGGCCCTCAACTGCTCCTTTTTTGTTAGGTATACTCCAGGCTATCGCTGTAGCGCCCAGCCCGGCGAAGCCGGCGAGTAAAAAAACGGAATTGAAACCTCCCGGCGAATCGATCAACCACAAAGCTATCGCCGGAGCGAAGGCTCCCGCAATACGCTGGAAAAGCGTGTAGTAACTCGCGGCCTCACCCCGTCGCCCCGGCGGGGCGACTTGCGCCAGAAAGCCCAGACCGCCCGTGTTGAGGCCGGCCCATGCCAATCCTCTCAGGAACGTGGCTAGAAAAACGATCCATAGCACAGGAAGTAAATACAGGAAGCCGGAAAGGCCCAAGAACAGCGATCCGAGGGTGAGCATGAGGACCATGTTCAGACGGTCGGCCCAATAGCCCATTAACGGCCGGATGCCCATACTGGCGAGAGCGAAAACGCCGAGCACTAAGCCAACAAGAAACTCCGATCCGTTCAGTTCATCCCTGACGAAAAGCGGGAGCGCCGGTCCCAGGAGCCAGCTATGACCAAACGTCAGAATAGTCGCCGTGCAGAGAAGGATGTACGAGGTATTCCAGATCTTCGTTTGCTGTTGAGTTGCCATACTACGCCTGCCGCGATCCTTCTATCAGCAGCCGGCGGTGCTCGCGCGCCATACAATCGTCCATCACCATGAGCAGGCCCGCCTCTCGCGCGCGCTGGGCCGCCGTCTCATCGACGACGCCGTCCTGCATCCAGACGGCTTTTGCCCCTATGGCGATGGCCTGATCGATAACTTCGGCCACATATTCGGACCGACGGAAAATATCGACCACTTCGATCGGACTGGGCACCGAGAAGAGATCGGGGTACGCACGCTCGCCGAGGACTTCGGTCTCGTTAGGGTTTACCGGGATGATGCGATAGCCATGCTGCTGAAGGTACCACGCGACCCCGAAACTAGGCCTGTCCTTATTGGAGGATAGGCCCACGACAGCTATAACTTTGTAGTCCCGCAAAATAGCGGCGACTTCGTGACTCACGGCCGCACGTCCTTGGGATCCGTGAAGTCGTCTTCGTCGACGTATTCATCTTCGTCGTCCCACTCTTCGATCTCGGGCTCTTCTATGCGCAGTCGCTTATCCGTCAGCCGAGCGATCGCCTCGGCGACTTCGATCGCTACATCCTGCCCGTCGGCGGCATACTCGCGCGGCACCGTTATCCCACCGACCACCAGCCGTTTGCCGCTCGTCTTTATCAGGGCCACTTCCCACTGGGCGAACTCCTCTAGCGGCAGCAGCCCTTCCACTTCCTCGCCGTGGCCGGCTTCTTGCACCACTAGCTCTTCGATCTTCCAGAACGGTACGAGCTCCTGCGTGCCGATGCCGAGGCCCATGACGCCCTGCTGCCATACGCCGGACTGCTTATTCTTATCGAAGATAACGCCTGAACCAACCAGGGAATATACGAAGCCCATGCCGGAGAACGGCACGAGGATCAGGCTTATCATCAAAAGTAACGCCAATATTGGAAACGGCAAGGTATTGCGGAAGAAGACTATCGTCATGAGAAGCGCCGCGCACAAAACGAGACCGGAGAACGGCACAACGATCGCCGAGCGCGAAGGCCTTATCTCGATGCGGTCCGGCCTTACGATGCAGACGCGGCGATGCAGCGGTATCCTCCTGACGGCGGATGCGGCGGTACCGCTCGCTTCTGCCTGAGGCTGGCCGCTTAGCGATGCTTTATCGTTTCGCCGTGCGCTGCTTTCCATGTCAAAACCATTATAAATCGCTGGGCTCCCTAAGATATTGGCGAGCCGCCTTCGCCGCGCCGAAAGCCGTCATCCTGCTTATCGTAAAACTCTACCCAAAAGCCAACGACGCTCGGCTCGCGTGCCCACCTATCCAACTTACGAAAGGCTGGATGCTGAAGCCACGCCTCTGCCGATCCTCTATCGTGCCACCAAGAGGCGATTAGAAGGCTCCGCCGCGAGGTGTACCTGTGCGTCTTTAGCACGCCCGGCTGTCGCCTCAACGAACGCTCGAAGCTGCGGATACGTAAGAACCAGGTTGGCATCGGCATCATGTTGTTTAGTTGTACCCCGAAGAGCATCAACAATGGCGAATCGTTCATTTGCTGTGAATAAGGCCCCCTTCAGTCCCAGGACTACATTATTATAGTAGACGCGACTGCGACCTTCAGCCATGGAAAAGACAACGTGGCGATTCATAGATAGCGGCCCGGCGGACGGCGCCTATGACATGGCGGTGGACGAGGCCTTGCTGACGTTGTGCGCAAACCGTCAGGCGGCTCCGACGTTGCGTGTTTATAGCTTCTCGCCGCGTTGCCTTTCGCTCGGCCGGTTCCAGGCCCCTTTTACCGAGATCGATGGACATCAAGGCGAACTTAACGACCTCGATGTGGTGAGGCGGCCCAGCGGCGGCCTCGCCATCCTCCACCAGGGCGACCTAGCCTACAGCGTGACCGTTCCCACCGACAAATCCAGCTTCGGCCAATCGCCGCGCCTCCTCTACAGCCATATTACGCTAGCCCTGGTGGAAGCCATACGTGCCTTAGGCGCTAACGATGTCGATGTCTGTCAAGAGCGTAGCCGTACAACTGCCAGTGAGATGTGCTTTCGGAATTGGGGGCCTTACGACGTCATCGTGGACGGACACAAGGTTATGGGCAGCGCCCAGGCGCGTCGCCGTGGGGCTTTGCTCCAGCACGGCAGCATCCGCCTTGCCGGAAACGATGGGTCTGATACTGGCCTGAGCGAACTGTTAGGCAGGCGCCTAACCGCGAATGAAGTTGCTATCGCCGTTGAGGACGCCTTTGCAAACGTCCTCAACGTTAATTTCGTGAGCGGATCCCTTACATCGCAGGAAAAAGAACTGGCGCAACACCTCCGGCTCGAGCGCTACGCCAGCGATAGATGGAGCCGGCAACGCTAGTCCCAGCCGAAAAGGTTCCACCCTACGTACATCTGGATCTGGTGGCCGTTCACATTGAGCGTACACGGCGCGCTTACGTTAAGGATGTAGCCCTTTCCAGGTTCGAACTGTGTCAACGTTTGAAGAACGTCCGGCACATCCGGGTCGTAGCCGAACCAAACTTTGTTTTGATTGTCGTAGCCCCACGCCACGTTGGTAACAGGTAGACAATTCCCAAGCTGCTGTTCAATCGGCAAGACGCCTGGAGTAGGGGTAGGTGTCGGCGTTGCTGTGGGAGTTGGGGTCGGCGTACCGGTTGGTGACGCCGTAGGCGTGGCCGTCGGGCTGCCGGTGGGCGTCGGTGTTGCTGTACCCGTACCTGTCGGGGTAGGCGTTGCCGTCGGGCTACCCGTGGGCGTTGGCGTAGCAGTGGCAGTGCCTGTTGGCGTCGGTGTCGCTGTGCCCGTACCAGTCGGCGTAGACGTTGGGCTGCCGGTGGGCGTGCCCGTACCTGTCGGCGTTGGCGTACCGCTGCCGGTTGGCGTCGCTGTCGGCGACCCCGAGCCAACGGTAACGGAGCCATCGGCAGGCACAACGACGATAGGGCTGCCATTGCCATCACTGAACGCACTGCTATCCAGGATATCGATGGTGGCAGTACCGTTCGCCTGGGCCTCCCAAGTGATCGTGAAGAGTACGCCAGAACCGTTAAAGGAAGCTTCGGTGCGAAGAGCGATGTAGTCGCAGCTCCCCGACTGGCACAATGGCGATGCGGAGATGTCATCGTTCGGCAGTACGGCGCCGTTAGCATAACTGACGAAGTCGAGCACGGCGTCGTTATAGCTTATATCGATGTCGGCGCCCTGCAGGCCGGTGATGTCGTTGACGAGGACCTGCGTCGTAAACTGCTGCCCAACGGCGACCGTTTGTGAGGCGGGACTCACCACTACGGTCGCATCTAGGCCGTGGGCTTGCCGTGTGTCCACAACAGCTAGAACGCCCATCGCAAAGACCCCCAACCCGAGTAACCAGTGCAGGTTACGGTTCAATCGAAAATCGCGCTTATCGCTCGTCATACCCCCTCCTCGTCCAATCTGCCGAGTGCTTTCTATATTATCATCACCGCCAGCCAAACAGGTTCCAACCGGTGTACAAGTTGATGTTGTTGCCACCCACGGTGATGGTGCAGTTCGAGCTTACGTTTACTAAGTAGCCGCCGCCGACGTTGAACAAGATGAGGGTCTGCAGGAAATCAAGCGCGCTGGGCTCGTAGCCCTTCCACGACTTGGTCGTATTGTCGTACCCGTAAGCGACGTTTGTCACTGCGTGACATGCATCCAACTGGTCCACGATAGGGAATACATACGGCGGCGGGCTGGCGAATTCTATATCGCCTGTAAGCGTGCCGTGGTGGCCGTTCTCGGAAGCATCCTGCGCGTCGCCGTCCAGATGCCACATAGCGATGAGACCGGGAGCATCAGCAGGGACTGCCTCGCTCATTTTCCTCTGGATCTGCTCCTGTGTGCGCGCGACGTTCCAGATGCGCACGTCTTCGACGTAGCCGTCCGGCGAGATGTCCCACGATACGTCGTTTCCGATACGCAAGGGGTCAGTGCTTGGAGTGAGCGGCCCTGAGATATCGGTGGTGCTGCGGTCTAGATCGCCGTTAATGTAAAAGTTCATGGTAGTGCTGTCGTAAGTCACAGCGACATGGGTCCAGGCGTTGAGAGGTATAGGGTTGATTCCATCCTCAGATGAGCCCGCTCTGGGATAAAACCGTAATTGGCCTCCTGAGCCACAGTCGCCGAGCCAGTAAGCCTCAATATAATCTTTGCCCACTATGCCACCGCAGCTATGGCTCTCCAAGTAGACCCAGGCTTCGATCGTGATAGCGTCAGTCGGGTTAAGGGCCGGATCGTGCGGAACTTCGATATAGCCCGTGCCCGGCCCGGGGAAGTGCAACACCTCGCCGGATGGCCGCGCTTGCGACTCATCTCCCCTAGAGAACATCGCAGCCGCGGCGGCGACTACAATAAGGAGCACCAACGAACCGATTCTTAAGGACATGTTGTAACCTCCTGAATGAATGCCGCGCCCGTTGTCTTGGCCTGTTAGTTATATTACATTTTTTCCGTAATAGTTACTCGCCTAAAATGCTTTTTTCTTGAGTTAAATTAGGAGGCCTTATGGACATCCGCGTCGAAGCCGGCGATATCACGAAGTACCCAGCCAAAGCCATCGTTGTCAACCTCTTTCAAGGCGTAACCCATCCCGCGGGCGGCACCGGCGCCGTGGACCGCGCACTCGACGACGCTATCTCGCAGCTTATCGAAGACGGCGAGATCACCGGCAAGGAAGGCGAACTGACGCTGATCCACACGCTCGACCGTCTCCCTTCGCCGCGCGTGCTCATCGTGGGCCTGGGAAGGCCGACGAGTTCTCGCTCACGAAGGTGCGCGACCTGACGGCCTCCGCGCTTCGCCGGCTTCGCTCGATCAACTCCACCAGCGTCGCGACGATCACTCACGGCGCCGGCATCGCCGGCCTCGACCCTGAGGCGTGTGCGCAGGCCATCGCCGAAGGCATAGTCATGGGCCTCTACCGCTTTAACCGCCATAAGCGGCCAAACGATGACGAGAAGAACATCGACAAGATCACGCTGGTGGAGTTCGACGCCGGCAAAGTGGAGGCGCTGAGGCGTGGCGTCGAGCGCGGCGTGATCCTCGCGCAAGCGGTGAACATCGCGCGCGATATGGCTAACGAGCCGGCCAACATGCTTACGCCGACCGATATGGCGCGCCGCGCGGAGGAGCTGGCTGGCGACGCCGGCATCGATTACGAGGTGCTCGACCGCGAGGATATGGACTCGCTAGGGATGGGAGCGCTCCTGAGCGTCGCGGCCGGCAGCGCCCAGCCGCCGAAGATGGTGATCATGAACTACAAGGGCAACCCCCGCGAGCGAGAAGACTATCGGCCTGCTCGGCAAGGGCGTGACCTTCGACTCCGGCGGCATCTCGATCAAAGGCGCTCAGGGGATGGAAGAGATGAAGGGCGATATGTCCGGCGGCGCGGCCGTCATCGCGGCCACCTGGGCGCTGGCGAAGCTGCACGCGCCGGTCAACGCCACGGCCATCGTGCCGATGACCGAGAACATGCCGTCCGGCTCGGCGACGAAGCCCGGCGACGTGGTGCGAGCGATGAACGGCAAGACGATCGAGGTCATCAACACCGACGCCGAAGGCCGGCTCATTCTGGCCGACGCGCTCGGCTACGCGCGCAAACTCGGGCTGTCGCCGCTGGTGGACGTGGCGACGCTGACCGGCGCGATGATAGTGGCGCTTGGGAAGTCGGCGACGGGCGTCATCGGCAACGATGGGTCGCTTATCGAGGGCGTATTGCGCGCCGGCGAAGCGACCGGCGAGCGTATGTGGCACATGCCGCTGTTCGAGGACTACCGCGATAAGCTAAAGTCAGACGTCGCCGACATCAAAAACACCGGCCCACGCGATGGCGGAGCGATCAACGCCGCCGTCTTTCTTTCAGAGTTCACCGAGGACACCCCATGGGTACACCTCGATATGGCCCCCGCCGACAGCGTAGACCGCGACAAAGGCGCCTGGGTCAAGGGCGCCACCGGCATTCCCGTACGTACGCTGGTACAGATGGCGATGGATTTAGTAGAACGATAGAAGACTATCTTATGAAATGGGTGACGCGCGAACGACCGAAAGTCGACCGGGTGGCTTGTCCCTGGCTCATTCGCAAATTCGTCGACCCGCAGGCTGAGTTCCTTTTCGTACCCGCCGATCAAGTGATGGCGGTCGCCGAGCGAGAAGGCGCTACGCCTTTCGACATACCGAACGCCGAGCTCGGCCATCACGGCGTTGAGTGCAGCTTCGACGCCATCATCCGCAAGTACGGCTTAGCCGATCCGTCTCTGCGAAAGCTCGCGCTTATTATCCGCGGCGCGGACACCGACGCCAAAGACCTGACACCTGAATCGCGTGGCCTAGAGGCGATAGCAGAAGGGTTCAGGCTTGTTTACCAGGACGATCACGAACAACTCGAGCGCGAATTTCCGGTCTACGACGCCCTTTACGCGTGGTGTCAAGCGCGAGCAGGCTAGCTCTTCCGCTCGCAGACAAGATGAATATGCTGAGCTAACGAAGCGAACGGCTCTCGCTTTCGCATCGATTTTTCAACGGTAAGCAATTCGTTGAGCCAGTCGCCTTGTTTTGCAGCATCATTTAAGTAATCGTGAAAGATGCGAATTCCCGATTTCGAACGGACGCGTAAGCCAATCTCTGTGACCCAATCTCTTACTACTTCCTCGGCGAGCGGCCTTGCCTCGCTTTCCCATCCCGCTAAGTAGGTATCTTTAGTTTCTTCCGCCGAGGCAACGAATTCGCCACGCAAAACGCGCTTAAATATGGCCGCGTTGCTGTTATAAAACATCAACGATAAAAGGCCTTCGGGTTTAATGAAGTTGGCCAGCAGACTTAGAACTACTTTTGGCTCAGCAAGCCACTCGAGCACAGCGTGACAAGTTATTACATCAAACTTACGATTTAGTTTCTTGTCTAAGTCCTGTATAGTGGCTTGCATGAGGCTTATGCGGTTAGAAAGATCAGCCTCATCGACCGCGGCCCTCGCCCTCTTTAGCATCTCCTGTGAAGGGTCGCCTAAGACAATATGATTGCCATGTTGTGCCATCCATATTGCGAGATGCCCGGTGCCACCGCCCACATCCAGGACGCTGAGTCCACCTCTGGCTAGAGGAGGAATTTCGGTCTCAAGGTCTTCGATAAGTACATTGAACCTAATATAGCCATTGGATGAACCGTAGACACCTTCTTCGAAGTTAGTTGCGATAAGATCGAAGTCGGTGTCAGCGTTTTTAGACAGCTGCGAGAATTGCTGGTACGCGTCTTCGGCCATTGTCTGAGCCTTTTCTCCGCTCACCCCGAGCCCTTCGGCAAGCTCAGGATGTACTTGTCGAGGGGCAACGGCTATCTGCGCTTCCTTAAAATAAAGCCACCGGATTGAAGAGGATTAAGCGAGCTAGGGGGCGTTAAACGCGTACCGGACTGGTGAGAGCGTTGACAATCGAAAGGATGTGATCCACGTACGTGGTAAGCCTCTCGCTTTCCTCGCGGATCGATCCCTTTAATTGAAACGGCCACAAGGGATCAGAACCTGCGACAACTTCTCCCTGCGGTCTTTCCTGAATATGAGGTAACCGGTCCAAGGCATCGAGGATCTCCAAAGATAAGACCCTTCCATCATCTGCAAGGTCGACAATCACTTCAGGCACCGAAAGCTTAGTAGAGCCACCTACGGTACCATCATCAAGGTTGACAGTTAGGATGTCCCACTGCGAATCGTAATGCCAGTCCACTTAGTCCAACCTCACAATTGGATGCCATTCAGGATCTCTTTCATCATAGCAGGTTATCACTATTCGGGTATTGTCTATGGTAACGTATATAATTTCTGTATCGATGCCGTGCACAACTGCCCTCGCCGCCACTCGCCTTCTGTTGGCGTTCCGCTGGATTCCTTGCTCGAGCACTTGAAAAACTCTCTCAGCCGGGATGCGCCTTTTTGCCATCCTCTCGCTGGCATGGTCACTGAATACTACTCGCTGTTGCAAATCGATCCGCTGTTAGCTGCGCTCGCGCAGCAACACCGCTACGCGGTCGAGGATGCGCCAGGCGACGTCGTACTTCGGCATGAGCGGTAAGTGCTCCTGGCCACCGTTGGGGTGCAAGATCACCACGCGGTTGTCGTCCGTGCCGAAGCCGGCGTCGGTCGTAGTGATGTCATTAGCGACGATCAGATGGAGGCCCTTCGCCGCCAGCTTCGCCTGCGCGTTCGCCAGAAGGCCGCTGCTCTCGGCCGCGAAGCCTACCTTGATGAGCCGCTCGCCCGAAGCCTCGCTTAGGATATCAGCGGTTGGCCGTAGCTCTACCGTTAACGCGCCCTCGCGATGCTTGATCTTCTCGTCCGCGGCGGCTGCAGGTTCATAGTCGGCCACCGCGGCGGCCATTATGAGCGCATCCGCGTCGCGACACTCACTGATTATAGCCTCGCGCATTTCCGCCGCCGTACGCACTAGCACGCGCCTTACGCCGTAAGGCATCGCCATAGCCACGGGCGTGCTCACGAGAACCGTATCGGCCCCCCGGTCGCGTGCCGCCTCCGCGAGGGCGTAGCCCATCTTCCCGGATGAGTAGTTGCCGATGTAACGCACCGGGTCGAGCGGCTCTTGCGTCCCACCTGCGCTGACAACGACCTTCTGTCCGGCCAGATCGCCACCACGCCCCAACACATAGCGCAAAGCGCCGGCGATCTCTTCCGTCTCGACCAGGCGGCCCGCGCCGGTGTGCCCGGACGCTAGCCGTCCCACACCAGGCCCAACGACGGTCATTCCGCGCTGTTTCAGTATCTGTAGGTTCTGCTGCGTGGCCGCGTTCTCGAACATCTGCGAGTCCATCGCTGGGCAGACCAGTACCGGAGAGGTCGTAGCGAGTACGGTTAGGCTCAGCAGGTCGTCCGAAAGCCCTTGAGCGAGGCGCGCGATGCTCGTCGCGCTTGCCGGAGCTACGACGATCGCGTCCGCGGAGCGGGCGAGGAAGACATGCTGCTCGGCCAGGCGCGAACCTGCGTCGTACATATCGGCGTAGACCGGGCGCAGCGTCAGGCTGCGGAAGGTAAGCGGCGTGATGAACTGCTGGGCCGATTGCGTAAGGATGACATCGACCTTCGCGCCGGCCTGGGTCAACTTGCTGGCGACATCTGCGGCTTTATAGGCGGCGATACTGCCCGTAACGCCAAGGACGACATTCTTATCTCTTAGCACGGCCCTCGCTCCGGTTCATCTCATAGATCAGGCGTAACCCAACCAGCGCTAACTCAGGATTAACGATGTCAATAGATGGGCACTCCTTGCCGATCCAGTTCGCCCAACCGCCGGTGGCGATCACCTTGCCATCCCCGCCTAACTCCTGCCTGAACCGGCCGACCACGCCCTCGATCAGGCCGATATAACCGTAGAAGAAGCCAGACTGTATCGCCGATGGCGTGTTGCGGCCGATCGCCGTTTGCGGGTGCTTCAGTTCGACGCGGTACAGCTTCGCCGCGCGTTCGAAAAGCGCTTCCGCGGCGATAGCGACGCCCGGAGCGATCGCCCCACCTAGATAATCGCCTTGCGCGTTGATGGCGTCGAATACGATCGCCGTCCCCATATCGACGATGATCGCGGGCGCACCGTAGAGATGGACGGCGGCTACGGCATCGACGACGCGGTCGGCGCCAACGTCGCGCGGATCGTCATACAAGATGCGTAAGCCGGTACGAACGCCGGTGCCCACCATCAGCGGATCGATGCCGTTCAGATAGCGCTTACAGGCTTCGAGGAAGATAGGGTCGAGGTCCGGCACTACGCTCGCGGCGGCAATATCGGCGATCTCGTCGATTTCCACGCTTCCCTGGCGCAAAATTCCCGTCAGCAGCATGCCCAATTCGTCTGCAGAGCGGCGTCGCTCGGTGCTAATGCGCCAGGTCGAGCGCAATTCTTCGCCGGCGAAGACGCCAACCGTTGTACTGGTATTGTTTATGTTAACCGCTAATAACATAGTCCGCAGATCACTCCTCGCGAGGCCATTATAGGTGTCCCCGTTTGACGTCAGCAAGCTCAAAATCTTTTTTGTTTTCGCGTTAAACGTAGCCCATTTTGCCCCGTAAAGTCGTCATAAAGCCCTTGATAACGCGACGCTCTTATCCCTATTCTCTAACACATGGCTTTGCAATCAGCCCAACAGCTTTGGGAAACAGCCCTCGGTGAACTCCAGCTTCAGGTTAGTCGCCCCAACTTCGAGACTTGGCTAAAAGGCACTGTCGGCCTTCACTATGAAGACCGCATCTTCGTGGTGGGCGTTAACAACGACTTCGTCCGGGAGTGGCTCGACGTTAGGTTACGCTCCCTGATCTCCGAAACCTTGAATAAGCTGACCGGCGAAGCTGTCGAAGTGTCTTTCCAGCTTATGTCCGGATCTTCCGAAAGCGAAGGGGCAGTTATGGCTGCGCCAGGCGTTAAGGCCCAAGCCCGAATGGAGCCGCTTGCCGGCAACGCACCGGCGCAGGCCCTGCGCTCGCGCCTAAACGACTCTTACAGCTTCGAGCGCTTTATCGTCGGCCCGGGTAACCGTTTAGCCCACGCGGCGGCCATGGCCGTTGCAGAAGCGCCCGGCACGGTCTACAACCCGCTTTTCATCTACGGCGGCCCTGGGCTTGGCAAAACGCATCTACTCCACGCCATAGGCCAGCGAGCGGCGGCGCAGGAAAGCGTTGTCCGCTACGTAACAGCCGAGCAGTTTACGAATGAGTTCGTCGCGGCCATCGCGCAGCGCAAAGTTGAGGACTTTCGGCGCAAGTACCGCCAGATACAGGTACTGCTAATCGACGATATCCAGTTCCTCCTAGGCAAAGAACGTACCCAGGAAGAATTCTTCTACACCTTCAATGAACTTCAAGCGAACGGCAGCCAAATCGTCATCACCAGCGACCGTACGCCGAAATCTTTGGAATCTCTCCAAGAGCGAATGCGGTCCCGGTACGAGGGCGGGCTGATAGCAGACGTTCAGGTGCCCGACCTGGAAACTCGCCTGGCGATCCTGCGGAGCAAGGCCTCCGAACGAAACCTTATGCTCCCCGGCGACGTTATCCAGATGATCGCTCGGAGGGCGCGATATAGCGTGCGTGAACTTGAGGGGCTGCTGAACCGGGTGGCGGCATATAGCCGCCTCGTAAGAGCAAGCTCGATCGACAAGAAGGTTGCCGAGGAGGCGCTCGCAGCATTGAAGACCGATGAGAGCATACCCAAATCACCTCCCGACAAGATCCTCAAAGCAGTGGCCGGACATTTCGGCCTCAGCCTAGACGAACTCCGCAGCAAACGCCGCCAAAAGGCTTTGGTGGAAGCTCGCCAGGTCGCTATGTACCTGTTGCACTTAGACAGCCAGGAGAATCTCAGCAACATCGGCAGACTGCTGGGCAATCGCGATCACAGCACCGTTATCCACGGCATTCGGATGATCCAGCAGTCGTTACCCACCGACGAAGAGTTACAGAAACACATCGCTACCATCACAGACCTCTTAAAATCCACAGCCTAGTGGATAAGCTACGGATTTCCGTTAATATCTAGTCCCTTTAGCTTATTATCCGATTACTCGGGTTTAAGTCCTTACCCAGTAACCCCGTTCTATCCACTACGCCTCTTGATTTGTAGAACGTAACCGCTTACTCCCCAGATTGGTTCCCTCAGTTTTCACACAATCCACATCTCTATTACTTCTCTTATAAACTCTTATAGTCCTCTAATTACATTGACTCCATTTTCTAATAACAGTAATGTACCTTGGCTATGTAATTTAGCAGATAGGGATTTAGTTCATGGCTGTAGCTAAGAGTTCGAGCACACGTCCCAAAATATTCTATGGGTGGTACATCATAGGAGCAGCCATGGCTGCCGGCTTCGTGGGAGCCGGCGTATCGCAGCAATTCATGGGTATCATGCTCAAGCCGATGACAGAGGAGTTTGGCTGGAGCAGAACTG
>WHTN01000067.1 GCA_009377715.1 Dehalococcoidia bacterium
CACCGGCCTCTACTTCACCGACTGGGACCAGAACCTTCCCATCAAGGCTGGCGACTTCTGCCACGCCCTGCCCTTCGAGCCTCACGGCGTCCAGGGCACCGGCGACAAGCCTATCAAGTACCTGGCCGTCGAAGGCCCTCGCGCCAACCGCGGCTAAGCTATAACCGTATAGCATAAACAGAAGCAGGCGAATATTCGCCTGCTTCTGTTTATGCGGCCGCGCTTCGCCTAAGAATTCCATGTCACCCTGAGTGCAGCGAAGGGTCTAGGTTATGAGTAAGTTCTTCGCTTCGCTCAGAATGACAATTTGGGCAAGCCACACGTCTATTCATCAGCCTACGGTTTACCGTAAAATACTTCCAAAATGCCGATAGAGGAGCAATCGATATGCGCACCATAACAGCCGACCAGTTCCGAGCGATCTCTCACCGGCTATACAAAGCCGCCGGCGCCAGCGATGAAGACGCCGATCTTGTGACCGAAGGCATACTTACCGCCACCCTGCGCGGCCACGAGAGCCACGGCGTCGGCCAGCTGCCTCGCTACATCCGCGAGTACGTAAACGGCCTGATCAACAAAGACGGCTCGATCAAGATCACCAACGAAACGCCCGCAACGATAGCTATCGATGGCGATTGGTGCCTCGGCCACAAGGTGGCCATGTTCGCCACCGATAAGGTCATCGAAAAGGCGAAGCAGACCGGCATCGCCGCAGCCACCATCCATCGCACTTGCCACGTCGGCACGATGTTCGACTACTGCCACAAGATAGCCCAGAACGACATGATCGGCATGATGTTTACGAACGCGGGCGCTTCATCGCCACCGTGGGGTGGCGTGCAGCGCATGCTGGGCACAAACCCGCTCGGCTACGGTATACCAGCGAAAGACGAATACCCAATAATTGCAGATGTAGCTACTTCCTCCACGAGCCATGGCGGCTTGAGGGAGATGATGGTCTCCGGTAAACCCCTGCCTCCGGGCCTCCTGCTTGACGATGAGGGCGAGCTAACCAGCGATCGCTCAAAATTCACACAAAGTGGCGGTGAAGTCCACGGCTCTATGGCGAACATGGCCAACAACCATAAGGGCTACGCTATCCAGTTGGCGGTCGAGATGCTTGGCGGCATATTCGGCGGCCTCACTAGCGGCAACGAAACCCAAAAAGGGCGGCCTGGCATCATTCACAACCCATCTCTCTTCATCGCGATAAACGTGAGCTTCTTTCAGGACGTAGAGGCCTTTAAGCAGAAGGTGGACGAGCGCATCCGCGAGATCCGCAACTCGAAGCGGAAAGCCGGCGTCGATGCGATCTATCTGCCGGGCGAGCAGGGCTTTCGCACCGCCGAGCAGCGCCAGCGCGAGGGCATCCCCCTCCACGATGAGTACTGGAAGCAGATCGAAGAGAACGCCGCGAACCTAAAGGTAGACCTGACGGACTTGCTAGGGGCGCCAGCTTAGGATGGCATTTAACGCGAACGTAGGGGCGCACGGCCGTGCGCCCCTACGTTCCATTCTGAGCGAAGCGAGGGATCTACGATTGGTCAAACGCTTATCTTGTAACGCTTCTCGTAATCCCTCTGCCGGCGCCTGATGACCGATGCGAGATCGTCAAAAGTCAGCTTCGTTCCCTTGCTGAGATGGTGCTCTATTACGGCCCGCCCAATTCTAGCGAATTCCGAACCTAACACACATCCAGAAGCAGAGGCAGCCGAACAGTAGTCGCCTGCTCTTTGGATCTTGACTACAGCAGCCTGAGGGGAATCGCCTAATTCCGTTAGATACTTATGGAAGTGATCGAATAGAGTAAATGGTTCGATGGAGGAAATCCCTCCCGCGTTATACGGCTCGACAAACTCTTCCGCTATTCCAGCCTCGACTGTTTCATAGCTGTAGATAAGAATCGTTTGACGAGTTGAATTCGCGTTAAAGTAGGTATCAACTGCCCTTTTGGCCTCGATCGGACTTGTTAGCGAGAATACTACTCCGTCATGAAATGATGCATGTATCGCTATCATAAGACTAACGTCTAAAGAGTCGCCGCTGCTGGCAGAGACATTACCATATGCACGCAAAGTTTCCAGTGCCATATACTCAATAAACGGCGGGATATTAACGGTTTCCGAATTCTTAGCACGTCTGAACATGTGAATCTCCTGAACGCCAGCCCAATCAAATTCCGAGCGGCCTTGGCTAATCGTTGATTCGCGACTAGCTTTCGGTAAGCAGCGGCTCCCTCCGCCAACGTTTACAGAGCCACGCGCGCATGGCCGTTGGCGAGTTATCCACCTACTTCTCGAACTTGGACACGACGCAGCGGATGAACTGCTGCATCATCTCGTCGCTCTTCTTGCGGATGAGCGGCTGCCCGAACTCACCGATCTTGCCGATGAGCCGCGCGTCACTCTGAACGATCAGCTCTGTCTCGGACGGGCCCAACTCAATGAGCGTCATGTGGGTTGTGGCGTTGATGCCACCGCCGATGCGCTTATCGTTCGCCTCAGCGCGCAGCGACGCCTTCCAGTTCTCGCGATCGCGTTCTTCGAGTGTCACGACGCCCTGAAACGTAAGGCTTATCGGCCCAACGCGCACTTTCATCTGCCCTCTGTACTTGTCCTCACCTTCGGGCGTCACGGAATTGATACCCGGGATGCACGTAGCAACCTGCGGGACGTCCATCAAGAAGTCCCATAGCTCCTCGCGGGCTACCGGAATCGTGGCTCGCTGCTCTAGATTCATGCGCTTAGCTGCTCCCTTCGACTAGTACATCCTGAGCGAAGTCGAAGGGCTCAGGGTGTACCTTTCGCTCTCTCTGCCGCCTGCTCTAGCGCCCGCCGCACGAAGACGACAGCCATGTCGCGCTTGTACTTCGCCGAGCCCCTGAAGTCGCTTATGGGGTCGACGGCATCCCTGACCAGCTCGGCGGCGTCCTTAAATATCGCCGAAGTCGGCTCTTGCCCGCGCAGCGCCTCTTCGACGCCCGTCGCCCTTATCGGCGTCGGTCCGGCCGCTCCGAGGGCGATGCGCGCGTCGCGGATGTGGCCGTCTTCCATACGCACCCGCGCGGCGACGTTGACGGTCGCGTAGTCGTCTTGAGTGCGAGGCAGGAACTTGAGGAAGGAGTAGCCACAGTTGGCCGGTGGCCGCGCAATTATCACCTCGGCAACGAGTTCGTCGGGCCAGACGACCGTCTCGTAGTAGCCGGTGAAGAGGTGCTCCACCGGCATCTCCCGCGGGCCTTTCGGCGAGCGCTATCAGGGCAGGCGGTATGTCCTGGTTCGGGTCGCCATGGGCCAGCGCGCCGCCTATTGTGGCGATATTGCGGATCCTAACGGTAGCCACGTGGTGGACCGCTTCCTGCAAGAACGGCGCTATTTCGGCGATGACAGGCGACCGCTCGATCTCGGTGTGCGTGGACAGAGCGCCGATGCGCAGGCTTATGTCGTGCTTGATGCCGGTTAGCTCGCTGATCTTGTGCAGCCCGATCAGATATGCGGGCTGGACGAGCCGCTGCTTCATCAAGTTCACCAACCCAGTGCCGCCGGCGATAACTTTCGCATCGTCTCCGTGGCGGGCGAGGAGGTCGAACGTCTCTTCTAGGCTGGTCGGCTCTACGTACTCGAAGGGGATCATGGCTACACTTTCCCTTCGGCCGCGCCCGACTGCGCTGAGCGCTGGCTGGCGGCGGCTTTAATCGAGTCGATGATCTTGTAATAGCCGGTGCAGCGGCAGAGGTTGCCCATCATCCAGTCCTTGATCTCGGCTTCGCTCGGGCTGGGGTTAGTGTCCAGAAGCGATTTCGCCGCCATGATCTGGCCGGGCGTGCAGATGCCGCACTGGAAGCCGCCATAGTCGATGAAGGCTTTCTGCACCGGGTGGAGGCGGTCGTCTTCGGCGATGCCTTCGATAGTGGTAACCTCGCGGCCGTTTGCGAAGACGGCAGGAGCGAGGCAGGAGCTGATCATCTGGCCGTCGAGCAGCACTGTACAGGCACCACATACGCCAACGCTGCACCCTTCTTTCGTACCCGTGAGGTCAAGGTCGTAGCGAAGGAAGTCGATGAGCAGCCGGTTATCCGGTACGTCTTTCGTTACTGGCTGGCCGTTGACCCGCGCATTAATCGTCTTCATACGGCATCTCCTTAAACATTTGCAGTTTTACTTGCCGTCTTGACCACTACCAATCCGGCGATCTTATCGAAGAGACTCTGGCGCTTCGGGTCCCGAAGCAGCCAGAGCCGGCCAACGATGCTAATAACGAATACGGTAGCGGCACTATAGAGAACGCCAAGGTCGACAGCGTTGAAGCCTTCCGGGGCATCGCTGAACCCGGACACGAGCAGCAAGAGCGCGGAAAACCCGAAGGCAACCGTGAAGAACGCCTTCGTCACGCCCTGTCCGATGCTGGGAGCCGTGCCGGTGGCGGCGTCGACTACTTGAATGCCCGTCGCTTTCATTCCTAACGACTGTCTATGCGTCCAGGAAAACGTAAAGTAACCGGTGATCACGGCAGCCATTATAGGAACCCACCAAAGGTCTCCGATCGAACTTTCGTGAATTTCGGACGGAGGGACATTCGTATCTTCACCACCGAAACCGCGCGCCAGATTCAGAACGGCCACCAACGGTAGCATGACGAAGTAACTGAAGAGCCAATCGAGAACGAAAGCGATAGAACGCTGCAACAGATTCGCAAACGACGACGATTGTGCCCCTTGCATGTCCAAAATCATCGTCGTTCCAGCATTCGTCCAGCAAGTCACGAAGCGTTGTCGGAGGCCTGAAGCGCTTCGTAGACTTTATCTGCGGTGATGGGCAGTTCCATGAAGCGAACGCCGGTGGCATCGTAGACGGCATTGGCGATCGCCGCTGGCACGGCGACGTTGCTGAGTTCGCCGATGGCCTTGCCACCGTACGGAGTCGGGCCGCTCGGCGTCTCGATGAGCACCGTCTCGAGCTCCGGGATGTCGGTGATGCTCGGCAGCTTGTAATCGCCAAGATGGGCGGTCGAAACTACGCCGTCCTCGATCTGCAGATGTTCGATTAGCGCCTGGCCCAAGCCCTGCACAACGCCGCCATCGATCTGACCCTGATGCGTGAGAGGGTTGAGGACCGTGCCGGCGTCATGAGCGGAGTAGATCTTGCGGAGCTTGACTTGCCCTGTTTCTGGGTCGACCTCCACCTCAGCGATCTGGGCGGTGTAGGACGTAATTTCTTCTTCGTAGTTCCCCGGACTAGTGTACGTAGCGGAACGAGTGATAGGTAATTCGCCTATTCGCTCGGCTTGCTTCAGTAGCTCGGCTAGGCTTATAGAAGCGCCCGTATCGGCGACGAAGTTGCCGTTCTGCCAGCGCACTTGCTCAGGCTGGCAGTTAAGCTCGCGTGCCGCTGCTTGTACCAACGCCTCCCGCACCTCACGAGCGACCATCGCTGCAGCCTTTCCCGCCGTGTGCGATACACGGCTCGCCCCTACTCCCCAGTCCGGCGGCATGATGGCGGTGCCGCCGTGGTGTACCGATATGCTTTCGAGCGGCACCTGCAACTCCTCGGCGACTATTTGCTGAAGGATCGTATAGGAGCCAGTGCCTGTATCGGGAATAGCGGCCAACATCGAAAATCGGCCGTTGGCATCGACGGTCAGCGTCGCGCTGGACGAACCCCCGCCCGCGGGCCGCTCGTACATGGCGATGCCGCGGCCCACCCATGGCTCTTTATCGCTTCCCCAGCCGGCCGCATCTGCGGCGGCCTGAAGCGTTTCCCGGCAGAGGATGTTGTGATAGCGCTCGCCCAGCGGGGCTACGTCACCTTCTTGCAGGGCATTACGCAGGCGGAACTCCAGAGGGTCAATGCCCAATTCGTGGGCGATTATGTCTAGATGGCTCTCCAGCGCGAAGACGACCTGCGGCCCTCCCGGCGAGCGCATATGGCCGCAGGGCACGTTGTTCGTGTAGACCACAAGGCACTCGATTTCAACGTTGTCTACGCGGTACGGGCCGCCGGCGTGGACGCTGCCGTGGATCGTATGAAGCGGCTTGAACGCCGCATAAGCGCCGCTGTTAAAGATAATCTTCGCCTGGCGTGCAGTAGGACGGCCGTCGTTGGTGACGCCACTGCGTATCGTGATCAGTGCGGCGTGCCGTGGGTTTCCGGCCGTCAACTCCTCAGCGTAGGTCATTACCATCTTTACCGGCCGGCCAGAGGATTTAGCGAGGTGATACGCTACCACGCTGTCCATGAGGTCGCCTTTGCCACCGAAGTCTCCACCGATGGCCGCGGCATTGAGGCGGACCTGCTCTGCTGATAAGCCGACAGCCTCAGCGAACTGCGAACGGGCGGCGAACGGCCCCTTGTTCGACGTCCAGACATCCACGCTGCCATCGGACGGGATGTCGATAACGCACGCATGCGGCTCGATGAAGCCTTGATGTACGTTAGGCGTATAAAATGTATGCTCGAAGATGCGATCGGCCTCAGCGAAGCCCGCCTGTACATCGCCGTGGGATTCGAGGACGCGAGAGGCGACATTTGGAATGGGTGGAAGTATCTGATTGTCACCGTGGAAGAACGGTGGGATGGGCGCATACTTATAGCGGCTGGTGTCGGCGTGGACGCGCGGCGCTCCCTCCTCCATCGCTTCGATGGGGTCGAAGACCGCGGGAAGTTCTTCGTACCCTATGTCGATCAGGGCCACGGCCTCTTCGGCGATATCCGCCGACTCGGCGGCTACGGCGATGACCTTTTCGCCGGTGAAGCGGACGACATCGCGAGCGAGCACTGGCATATCGACGATGTTGCGACCGATGAGCACATCCGGTATGTCTGCGGCCGTTATGACGGCGTGAACACCAAGTAAGACGCGGGCGCGAGTGGTGTCGATGCTGACGATACGGGCATGTGGGAAGGGGCTGCGGACGCATTTGCCCCAGAGCATGCCGGGAAGGTTGATGTCCGCCGAATATTTGGCGCGCCCGGTGACCTTCTCAGGGCCCTCTACGTGTCCCGCCGGACGGCCGATATTCAGTAAGCTTGCCATGCATTCCTACCTAAGACGACTTCGGCGCGAGTATAGCTTTCTGCGAGATGCCTAGTCAACAACGGGCCATTTAGCCGGACTTCCGGGCGGTCAAGTGAGCAAGGTTGACGAGCTCACGATGGAGATCCTGATTGGCGCTAACGACGATCGAATCCGAATGGATGGTCCAGGGCTGACCGTCGATATCGGAGATCATGCCGCCGGCTTCCGTGACGAGAAGGCTGCCTGGGCCAGCGTGGATTGCTGAGACCCAGAATACAACGTAAGCCGAAATTCGGCCGGCTGCCAGGTAGGGCAACGCTAAAGTGGTTCCCAGCGAGCGGAAGTCCCATCGATCGTTCCGGATAGCCTCCGCGATGAATCGCGCTGCATGCTCGCGGCGAGCGCCTTTCGACTTGCCATCTTCGACCACGATGATCTGACTTTCGATACTGGTGGTGAGCTGGCGCCGGACACCATCCTTCAACGCCCACGCGCCGCGCCCCTGCTCCGCGACAGTAATCTCGCCTCTTGATGGATCACCGACGACGGGCGATGGTGACTTGCTCGCCCTCCACGAACGCAAGATTCACACAGTATAGCGGGGTCCCGGAAGCAAAGTTCCGGGTACCGCAGATGGGATTGACGAGCCAATACGGAGAGCCATCGGCCGGCGCCTCCCCACCCCGCTCCTCTCCGACGACTGTCCGACCCAACGCGCCGGTCAAAAGTTCACGAACTGCGTCTTCAATGGCGATGTCCGTCGCAGTGACTAGATCACGACCGCCCTTTGATACTACTTCACTCGCTCCTGTGCCCCGATTGGCAAGCCCAAGCGCCTGCGCGACTGCGTCAAGCGTTTCTGGCCCGAACTCTTGGTGCCACATATCTACGATGGATTTAGCCAGGGTGGCAGTCACTAATTGGAATATTGATATCGCCGGTAACTGGTGAGTACCAGGCTATTGTCCTCACTTGTGTTTCCCCGTAGCGAGGGTTTGGGACCCATTGCCACGCGTTCCCAACGTACTCCCAATGGCTTTCGTCATCACTCCTCCAGATATAATCGACCTGCCACATTTCGATATCTGGATTGTACGAAGCGGTTGCTGATGGATCGTTCACGGCACTGGCTAGTCGTGATTCAGGGCACTTATCCTCCAGCCAAGACCTAACATGAGCAATTGTATCTTCCGCATTGTCAGGGGAACCTTCATCGCAGGCTATAAAAGCGCAGCAATCATCGATGCAGCGATGACCACGATTAACGAAAGCTTAGAAGTATCAGGCGAGAATTGCATTAAGGTTCAATCAATTGACGGACTCCATCTTGAAATTACGCCGCTAGCACAGAGCTTGTCAACGAGAGCTGCGCCCTTCGACAAGCTCTCCGAAGGCGAGCCGCTCCGACGACAGGTGAGCGGATGGGTAGCGCCGGCGGGTTGAAACCCGCAGCTACCGAAGCTGCCGGTTTTAACCGGCAGAACTTGGCTCGCAGTTTCCCTTCGCCAGGCTTTGCCCGCCGCGCACCGTCAATCAGATCTGTCAACGGATGAGGAAACGGATTAACGGATGACGATAGCCAGTTTGCCCAATCGTTGATATACCGTTTTTAATCGGGAGTCCAGTCCAGAGGGGTGTCCCGCCTTTAAAATAATGTCCGAAGGACTCCTTGAACCCCTTGAGAGCCTGCCCTGAGCTTGTCGAAGGGGGTTTGGGGTGCCAGCTTTTGCTGCATCGACGAAGTGGTATCCGTTGACAGACAGCTTCTGTTATATACTGTACTCGTATTTACGCTTCATAGGGAGGTAGCGTCTCGATGATTGAAGACCTTAAGACCCTCGTGAACCCGCAGAAGGGCTTGGTCAGCCGCAGTATCTACGTCGACCGGGAGCTCTATGAGATGGAGCTAGAGAAGATATTCGCCCGCAACTGGTGTTTCTTAGCGCACGAAGCCCAGGTACCCAACCCCGGCGATTTCGTCTCGTCGTATATCGGCGAAGACCCGGTGCTGGTCGTCCGCGACTCGCGCGGCAACGTCAACGCGTTCCTCAACACCTGCCGCCATCGCGGCATGCGCATCTGCCGCGCCGACGCCGGCAACGCGGCGGCTTTCACCTGCACCTACCACGGCTGGACGTACGGAAACGACGGCAAACTGGTTGGCGTGCCGGGATACAAAGAGTACTACTACGAAGAGCTTGACATGGAGAAGTGGGGCCTTGTCCCCGTAACCCAGGTCGAGAGCTACCACGGCCTCATCTTCGGTTGCTTCGACGCCTCCGCGCCGTCGCTACGGGAGTACCTCGGCGACATCGCCTTCTATATGGACCTGTACCTCGACCGCCGCGATGGCGGCACCGAACTGATCGGCGGTGTGCACAAGTGGATGATGCACTGCAACTGGAAGTTCGCCGCCGATAACTTCGCCGGCGACGGCTACCACATCAACACCAGCCATATCTCAGCGATCAAGAGCGGCCTGTTCGGTTCGGGCGGCGCGCCGCAGAGGAACCTCCCGGACGGCGAAGCGCCGCCGCTGCGCTACGGCGTTTACGCCGGCAACGGCCACGCCACCAATATCTTCCCAGGGAACGGCGGTCTCAGCGGCAGGCTGGGAAGCTACATGGCGGAGATCAAGAACGAGAAAGACCGGCGCCTCGGTCCCGAGCGCATGCCATTATCTACGGGCGTAATTACCGTCTTCCCGAACCTATCGTTCCACGGCAGCCCCAGCATCCGCGTCTGGCACCCGCGCGGCCCCGACAAGACGGAGGTCTGGTCGTGGTGCATCGTCGACAAAGATGCGCCCGCCGAGATCAAAGAGCAGATGCGGATCAACTACCTGCGTACCTTCAGCATGGCCGGCGTCGCCGAGCAAGACGATGGTGAGAACTGGAACCAGTGCACCGCCTCGAGCAAGGGGATAATCTCGCGCCGCTACCCGTTTAACTATGCGATGGGGATGCGCTACGAAACTAGCAATGAGAATTACCCCGGCACACTCGGCCCGCACATCACTGAAGTCAACCAGCGCGGCTTCTACGCCCATTGGTCGAAGGTGATGAACGCGCAAAGCTGGTCGGACATCAAGAACGCGCCCGATCCTGTACTACGATAGTTAATGGCACCCTCTGTCGGTTAAAACCGACAGCTCGATAGCTGCAGGATTCATCCTGCGGGGACAGAAAAAAGACAAATGAGCGGCCCTCTCCCATCGCCCGGCAAGATCTTCGGCGTTGGGAAAGGGCCGCTAACGTTCCCGAGGAGTTCACTAATTTGGCTAGGAGGAAGAAGAATGAACGCAAAACTGACAAAGAGCGAGACCGCGAAATGGATCACGTTCTCGGTGCCGGGCGGCCACGAAGGTTTCTTTCGCGACATGAGCAAGCCAGCCCGCGAGCTGACCTTGCCGCCGCCGGAGGAGATCCTGCGTGACACCGCCAAAAACGTCACCATCGGCAATAAGTACGGCATGCGTTATCCCAACCACCAGCCGGTGCAATAGCGGTACCGGCCTGAGGAGGCGGAAGCCATCCGCGACTTCTGTCGCTGAATCCCGCTTTTCGCGTCTTCACCCGATTGAGAGGAGGGCCCTATTAAATGGCCACCGTATTCACAAGCGGCCAACCGCCGCTTCCGACGCTCCGCCCGCCCAGCGATGATGATCTCCGCCGGGCCGCGGCCGCAAACTTCTTCGACTTAACCAATGACGAACTCGCCGACTTCCAGTCGCTGTTGCCGTCGATCCTCGCGTCGCTCGACCGCATGGCGAATACGCCTGTGCGAACGCCACCGCTCGCCTACCGCGACCGCGATCCCGGCTCGCGGCCGCAAGCAAAGGGCAACCCGCTCAACGCCGTCATCCAACGCTGCTCTGTGAGGGGCGCTGCGTCGGGCAAGCTCGCCGGCAAGCGGATCGGCGTGAAGGACTGTATATCGGTCGCCGGCGTGCCGATGACTCTCGGCTCCATCGTGATGGAGGGCTACACGCCGCAGCGCGACGCCACCATTGTGACGCGGCTGCTCGACGCCGGCGCCGAGATCGTGGCGACGCTGAATATGGACGCGTGCTCGAAGTCATCGCCGGCAAAGACCCGCTCGACCCAAGGCAGGATGAAGTGCACGTGCAGCCGTATACGGATGCGCTCGACAAGGACGTTAAGGGGTTGCGCATCGGACTGCTTCGCGAGGGGTTCGGGACGCCGGCCTCTGAGCCGGACGTCGATGCGGCCGTTCGCAAGACGATCGACGCGCTCGCCGGACTTGGCGCGGAGGTGCGCGAAGTATCCGTGCCTGCGCACCTCGAGACCGGCGCGATCTCCTGGTCGATGTTCACCGAAGGGATGCTCGCGAACATCGAAGGAAACGGCGCCGGCTATGGGCTACGCGGCTGGCACGACCCCGCCCTGGCGAGCGCCCTCGGCAAGTTCCGCCACGCTCAGGCGAACGACCTGCCGCCGTCGTTGAAGATATCGCTGCTGCTCGGCGCCTACCTCAGGGAGCGCTACCACGGCAGCGTATACGTGCAGGCGCACGCCCTGCGCGCCGAGCTACGCATAGCATACGATAGTGTTCTGCAGGAGGTGGACGTCATCGCAATGCCGACGACGCCGAATAAGGCGCACCGGTACGAGCCGGACATCGGCGCGGCCGAAGCGCTTCGCCGCGGCTGGAACATGCTAGGCAACACGACTCCGTTCAACCTGACGGGCCATCCGGCGCTAAGCATCCCATGCGCGAAGTCGAACGGCCTGCCGGTCGGCATGATGCTCGCCGCCCGGCACTTCGATGAGGCTACGCTATTCCGCGCGGCCCACGCCTACGAACGCTCGGTGGACTGGACGACTGTGTAAGCACACTTAGACTGTAACTCTTATGGCATGAATACAGATTCTTCGTTGCTCATTTATCCCGATCGAATAGCTCCTCAGGATAACAGGCAACGCCCTTGACGAGTACACCCTGAGCTTGCCGAAGGGCTCGGGGTGAGGCGGAGTAAGGGCCAGCCGCTCATGGATTCGACAAGCTCACCATGAGCGGCCAAGGTAGGCATCAGCAACGTTTCTGATGAGAGACGTAGCGGCCTTTCATGCCATTCTCAGCACAGCGAAGAATCAGTAACCATAAATTTTTGTGGTTTTTTGATAGCTACAGAACACTCTTCCGAAGTTAGGCTGATGAACAAGTTATAAATCTCCTATACTTGGGGCGGGCTGAGAGTCTATGCCCGGAGGACATTGGCTCGGGAAGAGCTAATTTCACTAGAGGCGGCGAATTTCAGTGGACTCAGTCATAAGCACCTTGGTTTCCTTGCAAGAAAAGGGTTGTTGCCTGCCCGCAAGATTGGGCGAAACTGGGTCACCACGCGTGAAGCCGTCGAACAGTACCTGAGGGACTCCGAAAAACGAAGCAAGGATCCCTATAAGCACAAGCTCCGTTGACAACTATGCGGCATATACCGTATAGTTCCTGACTGACTACCCAAGCGCGCTCTCGGCTTACGAGTTCTCCGGTTACATGCGAGCGATAGGCGCTGCGTTCCGCCAAGAGTTGAAGCTTATGGCCAACACCGCCATGAGTCTCGCCTGGCTGATGATCGCCGTCGCACCCGTCGCCACTGCAGCCTGGATCGCGAAGGCGAACGATAACCCAGCCGTGCTTACCTATATCGCGGTCGGCGCGTTTCTCTACGCTATCTGGAACGGCACGGTTTTCAGGGTCGGCTGGTCGCTCGTCGGCGAGATGTCACAGGGAACGCTGGAGTTCCAGTTCGTATCAAGGACATCGCCGGCGGCCGTCATGCTCGGCAAGGCGGTGGCTATCGCCGCCGGAGGCATCGCCTCTGGGCTTATAGCATCCGCCACTGTAATCGCAGTAGGTCAGAAGACGCCGGAGATAGCGAACTTCGTTCTGCTTTTCGTATCGCTCGGCTTCGCGTTAGTCGCGATGATCAGCCTCAGCTTCATCTTCGCGCCGTTCACGCTGCTCGCCCGCGGGCGAGGCGGCTTCTTCGGCCCCATCCAACCTTTCGGCGCGCTGTTCAGCGGCTTTCTGTATCCGGTCTCGCTGCTTCCCGAAGGTTTCGAGATAGCTGCGCGCTTTCTGCCGACCGCCTGGGCGATGGAAGCGGTCATCCGGTCGGTCGAGGATGGCGATCTGTCGTGGCGGATGGTCGGCGAATGGGGGATGGCGATGCTGCTGACGGTCGTAGCGCTCGCGCTCTCCTACTTCCTTTTCCGAACGGTCGAGCAGCGGATCAGGATCAACGGAGCGCTGGGGACGAACTGATGGTATTTGTTAAGATCCTGGTGCGACGTCTGGTGTGGTTCGCCTTACCGGTTATATTTATCGTTTCGGTGATCGCGTGGGGATTGGGAGAAGGGATAGAAAGCCTGGGACCACCGATAGATCCGTTCAGTCAACCGGGACGTACAGCGTCACGATTTAGCGAAACGTCCGATACGTCCTATGAAACTCCAAAAGTTACAGTTTCGAATCTATCTGAGTTAGTGTGATGCTGACCAACTTCGCCCTTCAATCGTATTTCGCCTACCGCGGCCTCTTTCTGTGGCTGCACTGGTGGGGTTACATCGGCAACGTCGTGCTGCGGCCTGTGCTGTTCGTCGTCATCTTCGCGTTCGTCGGGCGCTTCGCCCAGGGCTCCGACGCGGCGGAGGAGTACATTATCGGTATGTCGGCGTACGCGATCCCGTTCATCCTGCTTTCCGGTATTACACAGTGCTTCAACTACGACCGCACCTTCGGGACGCTGCCGATCATCTTCAGTTCAGCGGCGAACCGCTTCGTCGTCTACGTGACGAGAGGTGTTCTGCACTACTCCAACGGCTTGCTCAGCCTCATCGCGAGCGTCGCCGCGGCGAACCGCTTCGTCG
>WHTN01000068.1 GCA_009377715.1 Dehalococcoidia bacterium
CCGTCGCCTCCATATGACAGACAGAAATAAGCCCCGTATGGGGCTTTTTCTGTCTGGGGCTGCTTAAGCTCGCAGGCCCAGCCAATTGGCGGGCCTGCTGCGACGATCGAAAACTCGTCTCTCACCCCGGCAGCCGCAACGCCACCAAGGCAAATGATTACGCAGGCGCCGAAGCTTCGATGACGCGCCGCAGCCAAAGGTTCCTACAGGTTTCTGTGGCTTCGTACACCCCGCTTTTCGTGAGTTCTAATCCCTCTATCGACCTATCCTCAGTCAACCCGGAAGTGTTTCCTAGGCTAGATTGGTCTGACGACGTGATCGTCGATTTCTTTTCAAACCGATTCGACATACGTAATAAATGGACGTTTAAATCAGTCTACCCGTTATTGGAGAAGGGAGGCTACGCTGCACAGCGGGGCACCGACCAGATCGCCAGACCATGGCTCAGGAACGTGGAAGTCAGGTGGCTGACTAACACCCTGGCTTCTTACCACTCGGAAACATGGGTGGCTCGCTGCGTCTCGGCCCAAACACAATTCGACATTTGGGCACCGGGCGATCTCGACCAGGAGCTGAGCCGCCTTAACGTCTAGCCGATCATTCAAAATCCCCTCCATCCAGGGCATTTTTACGGTTTGGTCACGTGTGCGGCCGGCTGAGCAACCTCTAGTCCTTCTTTAGAGACTTCGTAGCGATTTGTCTACGTGTTTGTACCATTCCTTCGCAGTCACCGAGGCGGCCTGATATTATCGTACACGCGCTGTGTGGCCGCGAACAGCTTGATAGATTGATCAAGTGTAATGCTACCCCCCCAATCAACGTTCAGTTTGCGCTCCAGAATCTCAGCGACTCTGTTCATAAGCCCGAGCCACCGCCAGTAGGCAAGGCCGCGCACTTCAGCCTGGGGATGTTCGTCCTCCACCGGGCGATGGTCGCATAGTGAGGATCCGCTCGTTGGGGAACAGCCCATTAGCTCACGCTGCACGTCGCGGCAGCCCTGCGCTCGTATTTCGAGCGGCGTAACGTTTTCGACTGCTCCCGCCATGACTACAGCGTAACACACTCCGCGCCGAAGTTCGGCCATCGGCCTTCGCGCTAGTCCGTGAGTCGTATCTGGACGCGGCTCTAGTCACTGATGATTCCGATTATGATTACCTGATCGCTTTTGCTTGATATCACTTGTTATCACTTGACTTTCCTTCTTTCGGTCGCTTATGGTCAATGTATGAGGTTGGCCGAGTTGCGCACGACTAGGTTGCTAAGTATAAATGCCCTGGCCAAGGCGTCTGGGGTTAACGTAAGTACGATCATAGCCACCGAGAAGGGGATCTCGATGCCTTCTCTCCGAACCGTGCAGAGGCTGTCGTCAGCCCTAGGCGTGCAGCCCGACGAAGTCGACGAATTTCGAGCATCAATTCTTAGGGCCAGACGAGAAACCTAAAGGGGTGTTTAGATGAAAGCCGTCATCTATGTACGAGAGTGTCGACCGATGCGCAAGAGAGAGACGGGACATCTCTCGGAACGCAAGAAGAGGCCTGCTCGCTCTTCGCGGAAGCCCAAGGGTGGTCAATAGGCGAGCGCATCCGCGACGCGGCCAGCGGCTACGCCCTCGAACGGCCAGGCCTCGACAGGCTCCGAGATATCGTGCGGTCCGGTTCGGCCGATGTCGTCCTAGCCTTCGCTGTCGACCGCCTACTGAAGGCGAGGCGCTCAAACAACGGTCGACGTGACTCAGAATCCAGGTAGGGTCGAGATCGTCCGAACGGCCTCGCGGCCGCATAGGTAGCCGCTGTTTCGCTCGACCTGCTCTGGGAAGCGAGCATCAATCTCTCCGGCTGCTTCCAAGTTTGACAGCCTCGGAGATGTTCCACTATCGTAGTCCGCGTGATTCTTCTACAGGCCAGCAGCGCCCCTGACACGATAGTCGATGGACTCGTAAACCACGGGACGCGCATCGCGATAGTAATCGTCCTCGGCCTGCTGCTGCACATCGCAGCGACCAGGATCGTCCCGGCGGCTTTGCAGCGGGCCGTGGTCAACTCCAGGCAACGGCCGCTGCGACCCGAAGAGCTCCAGCGCACGAGCACTCTGTCGCAGATCTTCGTCCACGTGATCTCTGTCGTCATCATCGCGATGGGCTCGTTCATGATTCTCGGCGAGTTGGGTCTAAACATTACTCCCGTCCTCGCCGGCGCTGGCGTTATCGGCATCGCGATTGGTTTCGGCACCCAGAACCTATTCAAGGATATGTTGGCGGGCTTCTTCATCGTCGTCGAAGACCAGTTTACGATCGGCGATGTCGTCTGCGCCGGCGGTGTCTGCGGGTTGGTGGAGGACTTTAGCCTTCGGCGAACCGTGTTGCGCGACCTGGATGGCTACGTTCACTACGTGCCGAACGGTGAGGTCCGGGTCACGACGAACCTCAGCAAGGACTACGCCCGCGTGAATCTGGATGTGACCGTCGCCTACGACGTCGACATCAATAGGGCCGTAGAGAGCATCAATCGCGTCGGAAGGGATCTAGCGACCGATGCACAATTCGCTGCCGACATTCGCGAGGCGCCGCAAGTTTTCCGGATCGAGAACCTGGGCGACTCCGGTGTGGTCATTAAGGTCCTTGGTGTCACTGAGCGTTTGCGTCACTGGGATATTACGAGCGAGCTCCGAAAACGTATCAAGCAAGGCTTTGATAACGAAGGCATCGAAATACCGTTTCCACACACCGCCGTTGTGTGGAAGAACCGTCCGAACTCGGATTCGCTTCTCAAGAACTAGGCCGCCCAGCCGCTTTTCGATACGTTGGTCAGGCGACAATACTGATCGCTGTCAGCGTGCGTGCCCTAATCTGTGCCTTGGGCCCCACCCCTTGAGATACGCCATCAGGCCGGCGACATCCATCAATGCTCTGTGCTCGGCAACCTTGCCATCTAGCAACCGGTAGAAGCTGATCCATTCTGTCTCGACTTTAGCTCCGTTCGCTGGAATATTGAAGAACGGTAGTCCGCCCTTATTAGTCCCAGTCATTCGTATCCTGACGGCGACCTGATCGCCCTTCGGCCACCATATCCTGGATTACCGCCTTTCGATCTGAGAACGCCTGCATACATCCGATGCGCCTCTTCGCTGTTTGCAAGTTCGGCGGCCTAGTGGGTAGAGAGCTTAGAGATACGAAGTTAGAGGCGAAAAGATCGTCGAGGGCCGCCAGATCGTTCGAGTCCCAGGCCTCCTCGATCTGGCGCACGACCGCTTTGTTCCCCTCGATGGTCATTATGTCCGCCTACGATGAAACTGCGATTCGATATTGCAGCGCACCGATGGAGGGATCGCCAGCATTGGTGGCGTTGGGCATCAGGGCGCCGTCGCGGGCACGATCAATGCCACACACGACCGGGGCGCGGAAAGGTTATACTTAACGGGTGCGAAGGCTGGTCCTGCTCGCCAAGCGGAGCGCGAAGGAGTACAGCGCTGACAACTGTAGCCAGATGGCTGCCGCAGTCTCCTATTACGTCCTATTCTCATTGTTTCCGTTAATGCTTTTCCTGGTTTCGATCTTTGGTCTCGTTATCCACGACAGAGAGCGACAAGAGGAGATAGCGGATGAAATCATCGTCGCCCTGGGCTTCCAGCAAGGAAACATAACCCTCGAGCCAGATGCTTCGGCTATAACCGGTAGATACGGGCCCCAAGGTCCAGCCGAACTTCAATCGGCGCTGGACAGCCTGACCACAACCGAGTTGGAAGGTCTGGCGGACAGGCTCCGCGAGGGCGAGTCCATCGTCGTTGACGGGCGTGTCTATACTCGAGATGAAATCTCCGTGCGAAGCGGGAATCTGGTCATCGATACCTTGCGCGGCCTTTCCCAAGCGAGCGGCGCCCTGACGCTTATCGGGATCCTCGGTACGTTTTGGTCCGCTTCTTCCATGTTCGGCGCAATTAGAAAAGCGCTCAATGCGGCATGGGACATTGAAAGGCAGAGGCCAGTGGTCCAACAGAAGCTCCTGGATTTGGGCATGGTGTCGGGCTTCGGCGTTCTTCTGTTGATTTCGGTTGGTGGAACGACTGCACTGAGGACGCTGCGAGAACTGAGCGACGACGCGCTTGGGCCGCTTTCAACCGGCGCGTCCCTATTCTGGGAGGCGCTCCCCTTCATCCTGCCAGCGGTGTTCTCATTCGGCCTGTTTGCGCTTCTTTACATGATCGTTCCCGCCACGACTGTACGATTCCTCGACGCGTGGCCGGGTGCCCTCGTAGCCACTATCCTGTTCGAGATCTTCAAGAACGCTTTCGGGTTCTATGTGGCCAATTTCAACAACTATGATGCCGCTTACGGGACCCTGGGCGGGATCATGCTATTCCTCTTTTGGGTTTATGTCAGCGCTAACGTCATGCTCGTGGGGGCCGAAGTAGCCTCTGAATATCCGCGGGTGATGCAGGGCGCCTACGATTCCGAACCGCCAGCAGTTCAGCCCGCATTGAGTCGACGAGAGAAGATAGCGAACGCGCTGAAGGGCTTGTTCGTATCGAGTGAGCCACCCAGACGCTAGCATATACGTTGGACGATGAAACGCCGCTTCGAGATGATCCTGGAGATGCATGCTATCGAAGGAATCGATCGCATAACTCAGGCGGAGTTGCGTGGTCAGCCGATGCTGCTGGACACAAAAGATATCGTACCAAGTTCGAGCTGCCTCCGAACACGCGGCTAGCAGGCTTTAATTTCCACCAAGCAGCATCGATCCGTGTAGAGCCCTGGAGCGATTTCCTCACTTATGTGACAGACGTCCTGGACAGCGTCACGGATTACGTTAGGAATACCTCATATGAGAACTCTCAACCGTAGTACCGAACGCTCGATTGGATTCCTTTCACGGCCGAGGGGACTATTCAAGGGTGCGAACCCCCCGAGGTCGCATCACTCACGCGTCAATGCACACGGGAGAGATCTATGCCACTAAAGGAGTACAAGGCTTGAAGGGTAGCCCGATTTGAGTTACGCTGGATTGCGACCCAACTTTCCTCGAGAACGCAAGGCCGATGCGAAGCCGTCTAGCCGAAGTCGTGGGACTTTGGAGTCACGCCCGTGACTTCTAACGGCAACAGGGCATCCGCTAGTACATTCGTTGTGCCGTCCTTCTGCTGCAGCCGACCACGTACAACTAGAAATGGCGAAGTCCTTATTACCGAACGCTCGGCATCGTAGAGGCCAGGTCGTAATATCACGTTCGTAAGGCCGTATTCATCTTCTAATGTCAGGAAGACAAAGCCCTTGGCCGTACCCGGACGCTGCCTGCAAGTAACCAGGCCAGCCGTCTTGATGGCCGCTCCATCTGGCATCGCTTCTAGCATCCTGCTGTGGACAATGCCCTCATGAAGCTTCGGTCGCAGTAAACCCATTGGATGATAGTTGGCCGATACACCGAGCTTCGCATACTCAGCGGCCATCCTGTCCCACACGTTCATTTCTGGCATTTGTACCATGTCCTGATCTATCGATAATGGTGCTGCGAGCTGACGTTCATCTGCCTCACGCCCTTCGGAACGATACAGTAATCCCAACTGCCATAGAGTTGCCAGCCTACTGAGTTCAACGAACCAAAGGCACCGGCGGTGATGAGGTTTGCCATAACTCTCTTCTTTAGCTTAGTGCGTTGGATGAAGCTATAAAGCGACCTGTACGCTCCACCGTTGGACCTCTCTCTTTCCACTTCCCTTGCCGCATCAAGGCCTAGCTCGGCCGTATACCGCAAACCGATTCTCACCGCTCCGTTTTCTATAGTGCAATCTGCGCCGCTCGCATTAATATTGGGCGGTAACACCTGAACGCCGCGCCGTTTGGCATCATTTATCAGAACAGCGGGAGGATAGAAGCCCATAGGCTGCTCATTTAATAGTCCGCAGAGGAACTCAGCGGGGTAGTAGTACTTTAGATAGCATGACTGATACGCCATCAAACCGAACGCTACAGCATGCGACTTTGGAAACCCATACTCTTGGAATCCTTCAATCTTCCCAAACACCCGCTTGGCAACTTCCATAGACACTCCATTCTTCAGACAGCCCAATATGAATACGTCCTTCATCTTTGTGATCGCTTCATGTGAGCGCTTGCTGGTCATTGCTCTACGCAACGCATCAGCCTGGCCGGCAGAGAAGCCGGCTATCGCCATCGCTACCTGCAACACTTGATCCTGGTACAAGATGACGCCCCACGTCTCTTCCAGAACGGGCTTCAGCGATGGGTGGTCGTAAGCAATTGGCTCTAAGCCTCGGCGCCGGTTGATGAACGGGTTTACCGAACCCCCCACTATCGGACCGGGCCTGATGATTGCAACCTGAACCGTCATGTCATCCAGCGAACGTGGCCGCACGCGAGGCAATTGTTGCTGCGCTCGACTCTCGACCTGGAACGTGCCTATAGTATCAGCCGCGCAAATCCTGTCGTAAACGGCGTCATCCTTGAAGTCGATGCGTGATAGGTCAACTCCTACTCCTCTATGCTTATCGATAAGGTCTAGAGTTCTGTCGATAGACGAAAGCATTCCCAATGCCAGGAAGTCAATCTTGACCATGCGCGCCAACTCCAACGCTGAGCTTGTCCCAGTGCATGATGGTGCGGCCATCGATCGGCGACAACTGCAGCGGTACTATTTCAACAAGAGGGGTAGAGGAGATGACGATTCCGCCGGAGTGTTGCGCTAGGTGTTTGGGGAATGCGTTTATCTGCTGCACCATGTCGATGAAGTGACGCCATAACGACGCGCCTAGCTTATCGCCATAGCCCGGGATGTGTGCCACCTCGCCTACGATATGCTCAGTTGAACCGCCCTCGGAGGCCTTCGCCAGCCGGTCGAGCATCGGCTCCGGTAATCCAAGTGCACCGCCGACATCCCTAACCGCGCCTTGAATCTCGTAGGTGGGGAAGGCGCCGACTATGCTCGCGTGCTCCCTACCGTAGTGATCCAGGACGCGGACGATGAGCTTCTCGCGCGTCTCCCGGTCGAAGTACAAGTCAATATCGGGCACGCTCATCAGCTCGTCGTTAAGGAAGCGGCCGAGAAACAAATCGCTCCGTATAGGGTCGATGTGAGACAGGCCGATAAGGTAGCAGATTATCGCGCTAACCGACGAGCCGCGCCCCCGTCCTGGCGGACCGTGTGGCGGCCTGCCCTTCACCTCAGTGGCTATCTCGTGGGCAAGCTGCATAATCTCGTAGTGGATTAGAAAGAACCCTGACAGGTGGTGTAATTCGACCAGGCGCAATTCTTCTTCTAGGCGGTCTATGACCTTCTGAGACAACCGCCCGTACTTCCGGCCGGCTTCGCAATGGCAAAGCTTTCGCAAATACGATTCTGACGTCTCGCCAACAGGGACAGGCGCGTCCGGGAACTGATAATCGAGGTCGCGGCTGAGGTCGAACTGACAGCGCTCAGCAATCCGCATCGTGTTGGATAGGGCCTTCGGGAAGTTACGGACTAGACCTGTCATCTCTTGCTGCGGCTTTAGATAATATTCGGAGTTCTCCAACCTGAGATGAGAGGCGTTTAGGGTAGTGTTATGCCTGATAGCGGTGAGGATGTCCTGTAATCTGTGGCGTTCTCGCGCGTGGTAGTGGACGTTGTTAGTGGCGATCACTTCTATACCGACGTGCTCCGCGAGGTCGAACAATGCCTGATTACGCTGGCCATCTCCGTACACAAGATTGTTCTGTAATTCGATAAAGAAGCTGTTCTCACCGAACCATTGGCCGTACTTACGGGCTGTCTCTTCCGCTTCTCGGTAACGTCCCTCAGCAACCAGCGACGGCACTTCGCCGTGCTTGCTTCCCGATAGGGCGATGAGCCCAGCTGTATGTCGGGAGAGGACTTCGTATTCGACGGAGGGCTTACGCCGCTCGTGGTCTAGGTGAGCGTGGCTAAGCAGGCGGCAGAGGTTGGCATACCCCTGTCTGGTCTCACACAGCAGCGTTAGCTGATAGCCGCCTGCTGTGGTTACGTCGGCGCCGGTGATGGGGCGCAGCCCATTCTCCCTAGCGCAGTGGGCGAACTCCAAGGCCCCGTATAGTCCGTTGTAGTCCGTCAGAGCAAGGGTGTCATAGCCTTGCTCTCTTGCTGTGATGACCAGTTCTTCGATATGGGACGCGCCGCGCAGGAATGAATAGTTGGAATAAGCATGAAGCTCGGTGTAGTTGTTCATAGAGCAGCGGCCTAGTAGTTCTGTTTGGCCCAGGTCTCGGCCACCTGGTCGTAATAGGTAGTCAGCACACCCACTGATTCTAACTGCACGAGGTAGTAGCTCCGATTAAGCGGAGCAGGTCGCCACCAACCTTCTTCAATGCGCCAATGGTCGCTGATTTCTGTGATTGAATAGGTATGCTTTCGGATGCAGATAGACTTCGGTGAGCCGCTCTCGTCCGTCTCGACTTCGATCAACTCGGGTTGGTTTAAACGTCGAGCGGCACCAGGATAGCTCGGTCCTCCGGCACGCGCGAGTCCGGGTCTACGCTCAAGATGCGGAACACTGGCACCTCTGCCTCGTGTACCTTTAGCTGGGCTACGGCCTCTTCTATCTGCTGCCATCGCTTGGCACCTCCGTCGAACATGGATAACTGCTTACCCGATTCCCTGCCGAAGTTAGTTAGTACGACCTCGACGCCTTCGATGGGTTCCTCCGGTGGTCTGCGCATAAAAGCGTTCTTGATGGCGAACCAAGCGCTATCAGCGTCGATCAATGCCTCTCGGAAAGTGACGGGCAACTCCCAGATACCACCTCTGTCCAGCTTCCCTCTAACGATGGCCTTTCGCACGGGACGCCCATCACGCTCCTTGCTTGCATAGGCACTAAATACAAGCCGTTTCACCGCTGGCAGCAGTCCATCGATATCATATGTCGGGGATGGGAATTCTAGATGCCTGGTTAATTGTTCTTCCCGGATGCGTGGCACCACCGGTTCGTAATCGAGTCCGTTTGCCAGTTCCCAATAGCGACAACCCATAGGCCCGAACTGTGCCTGCATTGCGGATGTCGGCAACACTGCGATGTCCCCTAAGGTTTTCAGCCCCAACATTGATAGCCACTCAAGCGTAGGGACATCCTCAGGAAGGAATGTAATCGGCAGTGGCGCCAGGATCTCTCGCGCCTGGTCCTCCTATCACCCTTAATTCGTCCGGCTCTGTTAATTGCGTTGCCACGTATGACAGGAACTTATTTGGAGCAATGGCAATACAGGACGTTAGACCGAAGGTGGAGTGAAGTGTACTCCTTATGTTCTCGGTTATCACGGTTGGCTGGTCGGATAGACCGTCCAGAAGCAGGTATGCTGTACCAAGTGTGGCCGGCTCCACGGGACTAGATCCTTCAAGCAGATCCAGTACGTCGTTAAAGCGTCGCTCGTAGTAGGGTAGGTCTGTTGGTAAGGTGAGGGCCTTGCCACAGATGCCCAGCGCCTCGGATACGCGCATACCTGGTCTAACGCCGACCTTGCTAGCTTCTCTTGAGCAGTCGTAGACTGCTTGCTCGCCAATGATGATAAGCCGCGATGGCGAAGTAAGCCTCTGTCTTTCCAGTTCGACAGCAAAGTGCGGTAAGTGGACACAAGCGACACGCATATCACCTCACTTCACAGGGTAAGGAGCAGGATACGCATGTATGTCCTAAGTCGTCAACTAGAGAATGTCATAGCCAGCGGGCGATTCGATAACCAACGTAGGCCTCCGTAGCCGGATCATTGCGAGCCGCTTAGGCACTCCCTATATGAAAAGCAGTAGAATGTGCGACTCTCGGTCTACTGGCTAACCACTCTCACAGCTTTGCCGGTGAGCGGCAGCGAGCCGCCATCCGGATCTACGTCGTTGAAAAGCACGCCAGGAGTGTCTATCGAGTAGTCGGTGGGGTGATTTGAGGTCGTACGGGCGCGGAGGCTCGACACCAGGCTAGCTCGCGTCTATTATTTATACCTGTGTTCTTGTCTTGCATTCGATTACGTTTGTGATACATGAGTTTTGAGAGAGATCGGAACGATTGGGATAGGTTAGCACATCTCGATCCGTTCTGGGCTATTCTCACTGCGGACGACCGGCGTTTTGGGGGATGGGATCTCGAATCATTCTTCGCCACCGGGGAGGACGAAGTGGAGCAACTGATGGCTTCTTGTAGCTCTCTAGGCCTCCCCGTACGGCGACAACGAGCACTCGAATTCGGCTGCGGCGTAGGAAGGCTGACCAGGCCCCTCGCTCGCTTCTTTGCCCAATGTTATGGTGTGGATATTTCTCCCAGAATGATTGAAATCGCCCACATGTTAAATGGATCCCACGAGAGGTGCCGGTTTCTACAGAACGAATCTGAGCACCTGGACGCGTTTCCCGCGGACGACTTCGACTTCGTATACACTATCAATGTCCTTCAGCACCTAAGCAGCAGAGCTGAGATAGAGCTTTCCATATCAGAACTACTGCGCGTATTAAGACCAGAGGGACTCCTCGTGTTTCAGCTACCGGTGAGGGTGCCCCTGCGAGATAGAGTTCGTCTAGCCATCTCTAGGGCTTCCTATAACTTTCTGACGGGCGCTGGTTTCAGTTCCAAGGTAGTTTATCAACGATTCAAGACCACCCCGATTAAGATGACCCCGATGAAAGAGAGGCAGGTCGTGTCTTATCTCGAAGCGTTGGGGGCAAAGATAGTACTTATCCAAAGTAGGCAAGAGATTGGGTTACCCCAAAGCCGAGCCTACTTTGTCACAAAACAGTGAGAATCAACGTAACGTGATGGTTTGCGGTATATGAGCGGCCAGGCGAGAATGTGTGCCGCCCGCACCGGCGCCCAAGCGAACTGGGCCGCTGGAACCCTTCAGGCCTCGTGGTATCTTTGCTGAAGAGAGTGTTCGCATGGCTCCTAAGAACGCGTCCAACGGTGCTTAATGCTGATTTATCTGGTTTGAAATCAGCAGGGTATGGCTTATAGTAAGATTATGGCAGGACGAGGTGGCGCAAGACCGAACAGCGGCGGCAGGCGGCCAGGCGCTGGGCGTCCATCGCTGCACGAGGCGCTGGAGCGCAGGCTCAAGGGCAAGATGCCTGATGGTATGCGGAAGACCGACGCGCTGGTACAAGTGGCCATCGACATGGTGATGAACCCGAAGGTGCCGCCGAACTCACGGCTAGCAGCGCTCAACTATCTCACTGAGCATCTGGACGGCCGGCCAGGGCAGGTCGTCGAGCATCGCGGAGGGGTCGGCATTACCATGGTGTTGCGCGCGGATGAGGACGTGCCGTAGTCCCCTGCGGAGGTAACCACGGAGAGCAATGGAGAAGTGTTTAGATGTTGATAATTTTTTAGTACTTAGGGGTTCAACACTAAACACTCATGTTGTCGCAGTCGCGATACGCAGCAAGTAACGCTAGCTGCCGCTTTTTTTGCTGCGCTACTTGAGCCATCGTCAGGTGTTACCCTGTTTCCCATGGCAGAAGCGGCTTGGGCTGAAGACCGGGTTGGCCAAGGTGCATGCGCACCGCTTCCGCCACACCTTCGCTACCTGGGCGATTGAGCACAACGCCAGGGAGCTGGACGTTCAATACCTCCTCGGCCACTCATCGCCCGACATGGTACGCCGCTATGCTTCTACATATAATAGCGAGCAGGCCGCCCGCCGGCACGCGACCTTCTCGCCGGGAGACGCCCTGACGTAACGGGGCCTTTACTAACTTCAAGCGAGCAGCGGCCGCCCTACCATGTCTCTAAAGATATCCAACATGTCCTCGTCCGGCTCCCCCACGTAACACTTTGGTGATACATCTTCGGACCGGCCCCCGAACAGCTGACTCTCGATTGTGCTCGAGATGCGGCACGCAGGCCGTCTAGGGGGCGTACGGGGTAACCCGATGACGCTGACTTCCGACTCCATCCGGGGCATCATGCTTTGCCGCTCCGATGGGCCCGCAGTCTGGGGGTCGATTAGGTCTCGTATAGCCGCATAGGGGCGTGCCACTACGCCGCGGTGAACCTCGGACAACCCGCCTTGCTCACATGCCACCAGAAAAGAACTTGAAGCAGGAGCTAATACGGGAAGACGTCGCGTTTCCGCCCTCTCCTGTCTAAACAATATCCTATTGCGTCTGCACCTTACTGTACGATTTGCGAAGCTCCGCCCAACCCTTTCCATGTGCTTCGGCGTGTTGCCGCCAAATCTCCGGCATCGTGCGGTAGGGTGTCCTAGACGGGCCAGTCTTGATGTAGCCAGCCGCATGGGCGCGTAGCTTTTCGGCTTCGGTGTTGTAGTGGTCGAAACCTATCCGGTCATCCGGAGGCTGCATCGGAGGAACTGCGCGCATATCTGCAGCTATATCTTCGATCTTCTTCTCGTCTTCCTTGAGTATCGCATCCATTAGAGCGACGAGTGGTTCCGGCCCCATGTTTACGCCAGTCGACCAACCTGCGGTCATCTTCCTACCCGCCTTCTTGTACGCCTCGTAGCCATTTTTGCCCAAGCCTACGAGGAACTTTATCTGGTGCTCGGCAACGTCTAAGTCTTCTTTTAGGTGATCAGTCCCGTAGGATACCTTTGTAGCGATGACTGTAGGAGCCTTCAGGGCCAGTGCTGCCCAAAACTCGGTGGGGAATTCGGACTTGAAGAACCGGCGATTGGCGTATACGATAATGGGCATGTCCGGCATGGCCTCGCCCAGCTCGGCGAAGTACTGAACGGAGTTCTCGATCGTCGGCGTCTGCCATAACGGTAGACCAGAGAAGGCACCGTCAGCGCCCACCGACTTCATTATCTTCATTTGCCTTAGCGTGTCCCTGGTGTTCAGGGAAGTGCACCCTGCGAATATCGGTACCCGCTTGCGAGCAACCTGGGCAACGGTGTCAATCATGGCCTGCTTCTCCTCGACCAGTAAAGTGGCGCCCTAAAAGGGGCCGCGCTGACAGTCTGGCTGACCTCAAATGGTTCCTATACCCATTAGGCCTAGTCCTATAGCGGGCTTCATGGTCTCCTCCTACCAAGCTTGATGCCGCCGCTGCTGAAGACCCGTCGTCAGGCGCAGGCAACGCCTAGAGCACCTGCCACCACACCCAGACATCGGCGATCAAGAGAAACGGCCAGGCAGTCATCGGCCTTGACACCACAAACCGTCATTATAGCCTGGGTAACAAGGAAATAGAGTAGGAACCAAGGCATTGACGCTTCCTGAAAGGTCGTCTATCGCCCAAGTCCCATCGTAAAGGATGGTTCCAATCCCTCTCCTATCGGCATAGAGGACACAATAGGCGTCCCAGGTATGGGCCTCTTCTCTGAATCTTAAGTCCTCGCACCACATTGAAGCGGTTGAAGGTAATTCCCGCTCGTGCGCACTTGCCCCCTTCCCCACAGCCAATATAAATAAAAGCTCCTGAATTTTGTCACGCGACATACGCGGCTCACCGTAGCTACTTTCTAGCTGAGAAGGTTCAACTTGCTGACGAGAAGCAGGAATGCTAGTGGCTTGCTGAGTCCAAGGAGCGCCGTACACTGGCCATATGGCAAATACGGCTGCCGTCGCCAGGCTTAAAATAAGTCCGGAGGTAATGATACGGCCCACCATCATTGCGGGGTATAAGCTGGCGATGCCCAGCCTACGATTAGGCTATTCTCACGAACAATAAGGTGGGCTAGCCCATCGCAGCAAAAGCCACCACCTGGTTTGTAGGCCACAACCTGACAAGAAACAATCCATACCTGATCCGCCCAGCTCATGGTGCAACTATTCATGTCAAGTCTCCGGAATGTTGCCGTAGAAATCCGACAGTCCATGTATGCTCATGGACATGTCGAACCTTACGTTTATCGTCTTAGCCTGGGAACTTTACCAGCAGGGTCTGCCGAAAGCGTA
>WHTN01000069.1:0-13033 GCA_009377715.1 Dehalococcoidia bacterium
AAGTGGCCCTCATTGCCTGCATGCATAAACTGCTCACTATCTTGAACGCTATGGTGCGCACTATGACCCCGTGGCAGCCAAAAACCCTTGACCTTTAAGACAGTTGCTGAGCGACCGAAGGAAGCGAAGAATCTTCGGTGGTTCGAATTTTACCTAAGACTCTTCGCTTCGCTCAGAGTGACAAAGAAAGCCCCTCGCAGCACTTTTTGTGCAAAGCTAAGCCGAATGGCTTCGCGCCTGGGCAGAGATCGCCCCTCGACAGGCTCGGGGTGAGCGGAGATGTAAGCTTAGTGCTGGAAGCGGTTAACTGACCTTCCCTAGTTTTCGTTCTATATGATAGAATGTAGTAGGCGTTAAGGCGCCCGCAATTTTTGTTACGGGGTGGGCATATTTTGGCCTCATTGAGCGGATCTCAGAATTCAGCTACTGGCACTTACACCGATGATTCTCAGGACATGGGCGCCTTACTGGCGGCTGAGACCGCGGAGTATCCTGTCTTTCGCCGCGGCGATATCGTTGAAGGCACTGTAGTCGGTTTTAGCAAAGACAGCGTCATCGTAGACGTGGGCGGCAAGTCCGAAGGGATAGTGCCCGGCTACGAGATGCAGTCTTTTAAACGTTCCCACGAGGTCCACCAAGGCGACAAAGTCCTGGTTTACATCGTGCAGCAGGACAGCCAGGAAGGCCCTATGGCCCTCTCGCTCGACAAGGCCCGCGGCGAGCAAGGTTGGCGCGTTCTTCAAGACCTGATGGACGCTAACGAAAGCCTAGAAGCCAATGTAGTTGGCTTCAATAAGGGCGGCCTCCTCGTCGACGTCGAAGGCGTTTCCGGCTTCGTTCCGTTGTCGCAACTGCTAAGCGTCCGGCAAGACCGCTCTGAATCTTCGGACGAGTCGCTTTCCTCCATGGTGGGCCAGCCGCTGCGGCTCAAGGTCATTGAGCTGAACCGTCGCCGCAGTCGAGCGATACTTTCGGAGCGTGCGGCGATGCAGGAGTGGCGAGCCCAGCAGAAGGAGAAGCTTCTCTCCGAGCTTCAAGAGGGTGAAATACGCCGTGGCCGAATCACCGGCATCCGCGATTTTGGAATCTTCGTGGACATCGGCGGCGCAGATGGCTTGGCGCACATGTCCGAGATCTCTTGGAGCAAGGATAAATCGCCGGAATCGATGTTTAAGGTCGGCGAAGAGATTGACGTATACATATTGAAAGTGGATCATGAGAATAGAAAGATTGCCCTCAGCCTCAGGCGCGCTCAGCCTGAGCAGTGGGACAATCTTATCGATAGGTATGAGGTGGGGCAGGTAGTGCAGGGTCAAATAACGAAACTTACGCCGTTCGGGGCCTTCGCTCGCATCGAGGAAGGCTTAGAAGGGCTTGTTCACGTATCGGAACTGGCGGAACGTCGCATAAACCACCCGAAGGAAGTCGTTAAAGAGGGGGATGTCCTGCCTCTGAAGATAGTGAGGATCGAACGGGACCGCCATCGCCTCGGGCTCAGCCTGAAGCAGGCGAGAGAAGAGGCCGAGGCGGATGGCTACGTCTTTAACGATGCGGGCAGCATCATCGGTATGCCTGGGGAAGAAGAGGGGGAGCGGTTAGGAGATGCCAGTGTCTCTGCAGATGAGCCAACAGCTGGCGTTGCTGCTCAAGAGGAAGAGGACGCTGATCAATAAAATCGCCAGCGGGGGTTCCAATTATGGCAGACAGATCGTTCGATAAATTTACGGAAAGAGCGCGAAGAGTCCTACAGCTCGCCCAGGAAGAGGCTCAGCGCTTCAATCACAATTACATCGGCACGGAGCACCTGCTCCTAGGCTTGGTGCGCGAGGGAGACGGCGTAGCGGCTAAGGTGTTGGGCAACCTTGGCGTGGAGCTAACGAAGGTGCGCTCCGCCGTTGAGTTCATCATAGGTCGCGGCGACCGTCCCACCAGTGCCGATAACATCGGCCTTACGCCGAGAGCGAAGAAGGTCATCGAACTGGCCGTCGACGAAGCTCGCCGGCTTAACCATCATTACATCGGCACCGAGCACCTGCTTCTAGGCCTCGTCCGTGAGGGCGAAGGGATCGCCGCGGGTGTCCTGGAGAGCCTAGGCGTAAGCCTGGAGAAAGTACGCGCCGAGGTCAACCGCATCCTTTCGCAAAGCACACCGCAGGGTGGCCCCGGCTACCATGGTGGCCAGTCCCGCAGCGGCAGCCGCACGCCGACCGTCGACCAGTTAGGTATGGACCTAACTGCCGCCGCTAGGGCGGGCAAGCTCGACCCTGTGATCGGCCGAGACAAGGAGATCGAACGCGTCGTTCAGATCCTTTCCCGGCGCACAAAGAACAACCCAGTGCTCATCGGCGAGCCTGGCGTCGGCAAGACTGCTATCGTTGAGGCGCTTGCTCAGCGCATAATCGGGGGCAATATCCCGGAGAGTCTGCAAGGCAAGCGGCTTGTTACTTTGGACATTGGCTCGTTAGTGGCAGGCACAAAGTACCGTGGCGAGTTCGAAGAGCGACTGAAGAAAGTTATCGAAGAGCTTAAAGGCGCCGGCAACTGCATGCTGTTTATCGACGAGATGCACATGCTGGTGGGGGCGGGCGCCGCCGAAGGCGCCGTGGATGCCGCAAACATACTGAAGCCGTCGCTGGCCCGTGGCGAACTTCAGTGCATCGGCGCCACGACTCTCGACGACTACCGCAAGCACATAGAGAAGGATGCTGCTCTGGAGCGGCGTCTTCAACCCGTGATGGTCGACGAGCCTTCGACTGACGACACTCTGGAGATACTCCGAGGCGTCAAGGAGGCTTACGAAGTCCATCACAATTTGATCATCAGCGACGAAGCTTTGAAAGCCGCCGCCGAACTGGCGGCCCGCTACGTGCCGGACCGTTTCCTGCCCGACAAGGCGATCGACCTCGTGGACGAAGCGGCAGCACGCGTGCGTATCCAGCGTTCCTACGCTCCGCCGTCATTGCAGGAGGCAGGCGTTGGGCTCGACAGCCTGCGGCGCGAGAAAGAGGCGGCCATCGCTTCTCAGCAATACGAATACGCGGCTGAGCTGAGGGACCGCGAGGTACAGCTCCAGGAGAAGATCGAGAAGATGGAGCGTGGCTGGAAAGACGAGCGCTCGGCCGAAAAGCCAGTCGTAGGCGAGGAAGACATCTGTCAGGTGGTGAGCCTGTGGACTGGCATACCGGTAACGCGCATCGCCTCCGAGGAGTCGCAGCGCCTGCTACACATGGAAGACGTGCTGCATGAGAAGGTTATCGGCCAGGATGAGGCGATCAACCTCGTGGCCAAGGCGGTCCGTCGAGCCCGTGCCGGGCTGAAAGACCCGCGACGTCCTATCGGTGTGTTCCTGTTCCTCGGCCCGACCGGTGTTGGTAAGACGCTTATGGCTAGGGCGCTGTCAGAGTTCATGTTCGGCTCACAGGACAATATGCTCAAGCTAGACATGAGCGAGTTTATGGAGCGCCACAACGTCTCCCGGCTTATCGGCGCTCCTCCGGGCTACGTGGGTTACGAAGACGCCGGCCAGCTGACTGACACCGTACGACGCAAGTCCTACTGCTTGATCCTGCTCGACGAGATCGAGAAGGCACACCCGGAGATCTTTAACATGTTGCTGCAGGTCTTCGACGACGGCCATCTGACCGATGCGAAGGGTCGTCGGGTGGACTTCCGCAACACGATAATTATCATGACCTCCAACGTGGGCTCGGACCTGATACGCAGAGAGTCGGCATTGGGCTTCTCACTCAAGTCCGAAGAGGCCAAGACTGTCCAGCAGCAGTACGAGCGGATGAAGGAGAAGGTAGTCCAATCCGTTAAGAACACCTTCCGACCTGAGTTCCTAAACCGGATAGATTCTCAGGTGGTCTTCCACGCGCTGAGCAAGGAGCACATCCGCAGCATCGTCGAACTGGAATTGAACGACGTCATTACACAGCTTGGCGCTAAGGGCATGTCGCTTGACATGACGCTCGCTACTAAGGACTGGCTTGGCGAGAAGGGATTCGACCCGGTGTTCGGCGCTAGGCCCTTGAGGAGAGTCATCCAGAATGAGATCGAAGACCGTCTGTCGGAAGGTCTGCTGTCCGAGATATACCACCCCGGCGATACGATTCACATCGACGTAGAAGATGACCAATTGGTCGTCTCCAGCTCTCAACCAGCTTTGGCATAGAGCGAAGAAGTCAACTAACAAAAGGGAACTGGAAACCAGTTCCCTTTTGTTTTCCACTATACCGTGTTACACTGTTTGACACGAAATGAAGATCGAGCTTGAGTGGGACGATGATGCGATAGAACACATAGCTCGCCACCAAGTACGGCCGCATGAAGTAGAAGAAACAGTTTATGACGCGCGCTCAGAGATAAGACGTCTTAAGCAAAAGCGTTATATGGTTTACGGACAAACTGCTTCGGGCCGATACCTTAAGTTAGTGATCGAAGCCCTCAATACAGGAAGGTTCTATCCGGTTACGGCCTACGAGATGGATGATTCCGATCGTAGATCATTTAGGCGCAGGAGCGGAGGTAGAGCATGACACAAAAAGAAAAAGAGATGAGTCCTGAACAGGAGCGAGCATACTGGGACTCTGAGGATCCTGTAAAGCAAGGTAACCGAGTCAGAGTTTACCATCCTGAGCCAGAACGGGGAAGGATGTCTTATTTCGCCCTGCGTCTTAGTGGCGCCGATATTTCCAGGCTAGCCGACGCTGCGAAGGAACGCGGCATGAAGCCTTCCGAATTAGCGAGACTTTTTATAAAACAGGGCTTGGAGGAAAAGGAAGGGCGAGAAGATTTAGCAGACTTGATGTCCGGCCTGCGCATGAGTATCGAGGAAGTTAAGAACCTGGAACGTAAGTCGGACGAAAAGCTTTCCGAAATTCTAACAGCGATTACCTCTGTAGGGCAGGACTAATGCAGAAGCGGAACCAACAGAGTTCGTTCGTCTGCCAGGAATGCGGCCACGAAAGCGTTAAGTGGCTCGGGCGCTGCCCGGACTGCAACGCTTGGGATACGTTTGTCGAAAAGCCAAAGACCGTAGAGACGGCGGCGCGCTCAGTGATCGCCACACCTTTGGAGATGGCGAGTATGCAGGGCGATGAAGCCCAGCGGCTCGCTCTTGGTCTGCCGGATTTCGACCGCGTCTTAGGCGGCGGGATCGTCCCAGGATCGCTCGTACTCATCGGCGGCGACCCCGGCATCGGCAAGTCGACGCTGCTTATCCAGGCGGCAGCCTGCGCTACGTCTATGGGCCCCGTCCTATACATCTCCGGCGAGGAGTCTGCTCAGCAGATAAAACTCAGGGCGCGGCGGCTGGGTTTAGAAGGCCACGACCTCTATCTTCTATCAGAGACAGACCTCGAGGCTGGGCTGACCGCCGCCGCGAACATTACGCCTTCCCTGGTCATCGTGGATTCCATTCAGACCGTTTATGTGCCGGACGTAGCTTCGGCGCCGGGAAGCATGGCCCAACTCCGTGAGGCGACGATGCGACTGATGCGCTGGGCCAAGGGCACAGGCGTGCCTGTCTTCATAGTCGGTCACGTGACTAAGGAGGGGGAACTGGCCGGGCCGCGGATGTTGGAGCACATCGTCGATGTCGTGCTTTACCTTGAAGGCGAGCGTTTCAGCAGCTACCGTCTATTACGCAGTGTGAAGAACCGTTACGGCTCTGTGGACGAAGTCGGCGTTTTTGAAATGACGGATAGCGGGCTGGAAGGCATAGCCAACCCTTCCGAGATACTGCTGGCCGAGCGGGCCGAAGGTGCGATAGGCTCCGCCGTTGTGCCGACCCTAGAAGGGACGCGCCCGCTGCTGGTCGAACTACAAGCGTTGACCTCGGCTACACCGTTTGCGACGCCGCGCCGCGTAGCGAACGGTCTGGACTTTAGCCGTCTGCTTCTAGTGGCAGCGGTCCTGACGCGGCGGCTCGGTCTCTCGGTAGGCGATCAGGACATCATTGCGAGTGTAGCCGGTGGTTTTCGCATCCAAGAGCCGGCTGCTGATCTCGGCCTAGCGCTCGCGATCGCCTCCAGTTTCCGCGATGTGCCACTGGCTGGCGATATGGCGGTGATGGGGGAGGTCGGTCTGTCGGGCGAACTTCGCTCGGTCGGCCAGTTAGAGCGCCGGCTCAACGAAGCCGAGCGGCTCGGGTTCCGGCGCGCCATCGTGCCGCAGGTCGCTTTGCGACGCGGTAGACCGAAGACGGGGATAGAAGTCGTGCCAGCAGGGACTCTGAGGGATGCCTTGAAAGTTGCATTGCAATAGTGGTATAGAAGTATGTACAGCCAACAACCAAAGGCGTAAAAAATGAATGAAGAACTCCGGCAAGCTATTTCTAAGAACCCCGAGCTGATCAGGCGTTCGGATTACTTGTCTGCCCTGCTGGAAAAGGCCGATTATTCTGTCCTTATGGCTGCTATCTTAGCGGGCGATGAGGAGCAGATCGCTCAGGCCTTGGGCGTTTCGCTTGAAGTCGCTCACGATCTTGGGACATATCTACACGACACAGCCGCAATGTTCGCAGAGTCGTTTCCCGACTTCGGGGCGTTGCTCAATACTTCGGAAATAAAGACCGACGGTGTTAAATCGTTGTCGCGATCGCGATTGGCTTCATTGCCTGCGCTCTCGCCTCTGCTCTAGCTGCTGGCGACCCAAGCGATCGCTCTTACTTATCCGAACTGATGGCCGGCATAACTATGTGCTGGTTAAACTTTTGCCGCTAATCTGAGAATAGACTGTGTAGCGCGCCGCTATAAGTCCAGCCGCCGTTGCCGCAGAAGGATACTTTGTAATATCCCCAGCGATACGAATAACGTAAGCAGCGAACTGTTGCCCTGGCTGATGAAGGGCAGAGGTATGCCAGTGACCGGGAGCAGGCGGATGTTGACGCCCACGTTTATGAACACTTGCGCCATGATCATAACTACAATTCCCGTCGCGATAAACCTGCCGTAGGGATCGCGGGCTAAGGCTGCTACGCGTAGTCCACGCAAGAGTAGGAACATGAACAGCCCGAAGAGCAAAAGCGCCCCGATGAATCCCATCTCCTCGCCTAGCACACTGAAAATGTAGTCCGTGGTAGGGGTTTGTAAGTAATGGAGTTGCGTCTGCGTGCCGTTCCCGATCCCCTTACCCAGTAGTCCACCCGAACCGATGCTGATCTCGCCTTGGAGGATGGCGTAGCCTGCTCCTAAGGGGTCATCGGTCGGATTCAGAAAGCTTGTTAAGCGTTCCCTCTGGTAGTCGCTCATCACGGCGATGATCATAAACGGCGTGGCGAGCACAGCGGCAAAAAGTACGCTCAAAACATGCCTTGCGCGAGCGCCCGCCATCGTGACCATTCCCAGCCAGATACACCCGAAAATAATGCTGGTGCCCAGGTCGGGCTCGACCATTACCAGCACCGCTGGCAACGCGACGATAGCTAAAGAGGTCAGCACAACGGATAGTCGCCCTATTTCCTCATGGCGATCGGCGAGATATTTCGCGGCAGTAAGGATAACGAACAGCTTCCCAACCTCCGATACCTGGATCACCATAGGGCCGATGTTCAGCCAGCGGCGTGAGCCGTAGACAGCCTCGCCGAGGACTAGGACGCTGGCCAGCAGAATAAGCGCTAGCATATAAAGTGGCAGCGCGATGTGTCCAAGCCGGCGGTAGTCGAACTGCGAGATCGCGACCATTACGATCACGCCAAAACAAGCGAAGGCGCCATGGCGAATTGCTGGGTGGGTTGCGCTTTCGAACCCTGTGTACAGGCTTTGAGAGCCGCTGTATATTAGGATGGCGCCGTAGGCTGCCAGAGCGATGCCGGCCAATAAGAGCCAGAGATCGAAGCGGCGGAGGTCCGGCAGGGCGGTCATGGCTGGCTTAGCTCCAAAGCCAAGTTACTTTGATTGAAGAGGTAGTCTAAGATATCTCCTGCTATGGGCGCAGCCGAGTCGCCACCGCTACCCTGTTCTGTAAATACAACTATTGCGACTTCCGGGCGATCGAACGGGGCGAACCCTATAAACCAGCCGTGCGTTTGATAGGTGCCATCGCTTCTTTGTTGCCCGAATTCCGCCGTCCCTGTCTTACCACCTATGCTAAGGCCGCTAACGTGTGCAGTTTTAGCTACGCCCCACTCCACTGACTGGCGCATGGCCTCGCGCATGATATCGATGTTCGCCTGGTCGATAGGCACTTCGTCTTCGGTATTTCCATTTATCTGGGCTATAACGGCTCCTTCGTTATCGATTATCTGCTTGGCTATGTGAGGCCGCATAATTCGGCCTCCATTGGCTACTGCGGCCGCTACGTTTAGCATCTGTAAGGGAGTAGCAGCGACGTAACCCTGGCCAATACCGAAGTTGTAAGTGTCTCCGGTTAGCCAAGCCTCCTCTATCGCTTCCTCTTTCCAAATAGGATCGGGCACCAATCCTGACGCCTCTCCGATAAGGTCGATGCCAGTAGAAGCCCCCAGTCCGAAGGCTCGGGCGTAGTCGGCCAGTTTTGTTGCGCCCAGGCCGCGGAACTCTGTATCGTACCCGCCGGCCAGGTAATAGTAGTATACGTCTGAAGACATAGCGAGTCCCTGGTAGAAGTTCAGACGCCCCAATGCTGCCCAGTCATTGAAGCGGTAGACTACGCCGGGGTCGAACTGGTGTGGAACCGTAATGTAGCCTCTGCTCGTGATCGTGGTATCGGTTGTTGCTACGCCTTCTTGTAAAGCGGCGAGGCCGGTTACAAGTTTAAAGGTGCTTCCCGGGGCGTATACTTCGGCTATGGAGCGGTTTAGAAGCGGCTTGCCCGGGTCATCCAGCAGCCCGACGAGTTCGTCAGCCTTTTCGCGCTGCGAAAAAGCGTTGTTATCAAACGTCGGCAGCGAGACCATCGAAAGTACATCGCCATTTTGTACGTCCATAACAACGGCGGTCGCGCTGCTACCTGGTGAGATCGTATCCCTTAAAACTTCCACCATCTTCTGTTGAAGCGCGGTATCGATAGTTAGCACCAGGTTGTAGCCAGGTCGCGCTGCTTGCTCCATCAACGTTTGGATCTCTTCGCCGTTCGCCGTTATTTCGACTACTTTCCTGCCCGACTTGCCGCGCAAGAACGTTTCATAGACATACTCCAACCCCATCTTGCCGACTTGGTCACTAAACTGATAACCCTGCTGCCTTAAACGTTGGTACTCTTCTTCATCAAGCGGACCCATATAGCCCAAGACGTGTGAAGTGAGGTCGCCTGTCGTGTAACGACGAGCCGGTTTTGTCTCCAAGCTGACCCCGGTAAGGCGAGAGGTAGCCTCCTTCAGGGCCAGCCCCTCATCCTCGCTCAGATTATCCTTGACGACTAGATGTCCAAAAGGATCGCCTAGACGAATCTGCTCCTTTACTTTCTGGTCTATCTCCCGCACGGGAACGTCCAATATGCGTTCGAGTTCCGTATAAACGGGGCCTGAGTTCCTGGGCAGATCGGCAGGTGTGATTACGGCGGCAAAAGTCGCCACGTTCTGTACGAGCGGGTTCATATGCCTGTCGTACAGCAGGCCGCGTGGTGGAACGATGGCTATCTCCCGTAATCGGTTGTCCTCGGCGCGCTGCTGATATTCCTGGCCGCTGAAAATTTGTAGACGGGCAAGTTGTAGTACGAGTATGGAGAAAAGGACAACGATCGCCAAGCCAAGGAAGACGAATTTTTGCGATGGAGGCGGTGGAGCCCCCGTCCTATATTTTTGTTGTGAGCGCCATCGTCTGCGTCGGCGAAATAACTCCACTACCCCTCCGGCCCCGGGCTATAATCCGTTAAGTGTTCCAACTAATAGAAGCGTTTCTTCGCTGAAAAGTCAAGCTGATCCATAACAAAGGTAAGAAAATAATGGGCGTTATCACAGCATTGACCAGCATTTCAGGAAGCCACCGTTCCGTTAAAGCGCGTAACCACGGTACTTCCTGGCCCAACGCCGTCATAATCAAGCCGTCCGAAATGTGATACACGAGAGTGCCCGCCGACACCATTACGAAAGCTGGGAGCAGCCGAACCGTGGATGGATCGTCGTCTTGTTTACCTGAAAGCAGGAGCAAAGGCGCGATCCCGATCAGGGAACTGCCTGTTGGATTAGCGGTTAGCAGGTCGTAAAAAATCGCTCCAATAGGCAATAACGTCATGGCTTGCCGTTGTCCGCTCACAGCGATCCAACAGGCGCTGACTATCAGTAGGATGTTCGGAGTGGCTCCGAGCGGCGAAAAATAAGGCATAGCGCTCGCTTGCACCAGCGCCGTCAGCAGAAAAAATAGAATGGCTGCCGAGTATATCACTGCCCCTCGACCTTCGCGGGCACAAAGCTGGTAAGCACCAGCACAGTATCGAGCTCTTCGAGCTTGGCCGTTGGTTCTACTCTGGCTCTCTTGAACGGGTCTTGCAGCTGGCCTTCGACTCCGACTACGCGGCCGATGACCAAACCGCTTGGGAAGGTGCCACCCAGGCCGGAAGTAACGACCAAGTCGCCCGGTTTAACCGGCGCTCCCTGAGGCAACAGTTCCAAAATAGGCAGAGCGCCCAGCCTGCCGCTTAAGACGCCTTTGGTATCCGATTCTTGAACGACCGCATTGATGTGGCTGTTAGGATCGGTGACTAGGGTCACCCACGAGTAGTTATCGAGGGCTCGGGTTATCGTACCCGCCAGCGCACTGCCCTCGCCGACGACCATCATCCCTTCTTGGATGCCGTCTTTCGTACCGCGATCTATCGCTATCGCTTCTCTAATATCCTTGGGGTCGATGCCGATGATCTTCGCCGAGAGGAAGGTATCTTCGGGGCGCTCTTCCACGATCTTGCCGAGTTCGGCGAGGTCCGCCTCTGTGGCTAGCTGCTCCCGTAAACGAGCAAGTTCGACCAGCAACCGTTCGTTTTCGACCCGTAGAGCCTGGGCCTCTGCCCCTCCGGCCGAACCGCCGTCGAAGGGGTCGCTGATGTTTTCGGCGGCGTTTCGGATAACACCCTGAAGCGGTGATGTTATCGATAAAGCGCTATTTTCGAGGGGGTCAAGAAGGCGCTGCTGGGAGAGAGAGATACCTATAGCACTGATGACAACCATCATCAGAAGCCAAACCATACGCGCACTAATCGCCATTGCTCACTTGCCCCCTTGAGCCTCGGATGGTTCTAGTTGAAGAGTCGGCTGCTAACGAGGCGGCCGCCGGTTAGTCAAGCGCGCTTGGACTTTTTCGAGAATATCTGCCTCCTCCAATACCTCCCCCGCGCCTCTCACTACACAAGTCAACGGGTCTTCGGCCACGTAGACCGGGAATTTCGTTTCATGGGCGATCTTTCGGTCTAGCCCGGGCAGCAGGGCGCCGCCACCAGCTAAGCCGATACCGCGATACATGATGTCGGATACGAGTTCGGGCGGCGTCGTCTCTATCGCGGAACGCACGGCATCCACGATATCGTTAATGCACCCCGAAAGCGCATCGCGGATCTCGATGCTTCCAATCTCCACAGCCTTCGGCAATCCCGTAGCCAGATCGCGACCGCGTAAGGTGATCTTCGTCTCCTGGCCTGTAGAGTACGCGCTACCTGCGGCTATCTTCATCTCCTCGGCTGTCCGTTCGCCGATGAGCAAGTTGTGCACCTGGCGCGCGTAATTGATGATGGCCTGGTCCATCGCATCTCCCGCCACGCGGATCGAGTTGCTCACAACGATGCCGCCAAGCGATATAACCGCTACCTCAGTCGTGCCTCCACCTATATCAACGATCATGGCGCCGCTTGGTTCCATCACAGGTAGCCCGGCGCCGATGGCTGCCGCCATTGGCTCTTCTAGTAGGTAGGCGGCACGGGCGCCGGCGTTTATCGCAGCATCGTGGACGGCGCGCTTTTCTACCTCGGTGACGCCGGAAGGTATGCCGATAACCACACGGGGTCGCGGTATCCCCAAACCGAAGCGATCGTGGGCTGCGCGGATGAAGTACTGCAGCATCCGCTCTGTAACTTCAAAGTCTGAGATGACGCCGTCCTTTAAAGGTCGTACGGCGACGATATTCGCGGGTGTGCGACCAACCATCCGTTTGGCTTCGACGCCGATGGCCAGAACTCTCTTGGTAGACCTATCGATAGCAACAACCGAGGGCTCGTCTATGACGATGCCCCGGCCTTTAACCATGACCAACGTATTAGCCGTTCCCAGATCGATGCCGACATCGTGGGAAAACAGCCCAAGGAAAGAATTAATGACGCTTACCAATGCAGTGGCCTCCCAAGCAACCCCCAGCTTAACTATTTTTGCAATTGGCCTAGAGGATTATAACGAATTGCGTCAGGCAGCGCAAAAGGTTTATTGCTCTAGTTAGGACTTTTTATTTGGATTTGTCGCAGCGTGGCTAGCTTTGAAAAACCGATCTTAGGTTAGTTATCGTTTGAAGCAAGCATTCGTCCTGCTGCTGCCACGCCAGCACCCGGCGACATCTCGAATCCCTCGCAGCGCAAGACCGACTCCAAAGCTGAAAGGCAAGCGAAGACGCTGCTGGGCGTGGCGTTCTGTCCCATAAGACCTATACGCCACACCTGGCCAGCCAGTTTTCCTACGCCACCGCCTATTTCCATGCCGTAATCATTCAACAGCGTACGGCGGACGCGTAAGTCATCCATCCCCTCCGGAACGCGGACGGTTGTTAATGGCGGGGAACGATAGCCCTCGCGTGCAAATAACGTCAGCCCCATGGCCTTGAGGCCGGCCTGTAAAGCCTCGCCGCAACGTGTGTGACGCTCCAGCCGGCCCTCCATGCCTTCCTCGAAGAGGATGCGTAACGCCTCATGCAGTGCGTAGATCATAATAATTGGGGCGGTGTGGTGATAAACACGCCCGCCGCCCCAGTAGTTCTCAAGCAAGGAAAGGTCTAGATAAAAGTTATAGCTCTTGGTCGTGCGCTGATGGATCGCTTGTACGGCCCTTGGCCCCATGGTAAGCGGGGCGAGACCCGGCGGGCAGCCCAGGCACTTCTGGGTTGCGCCGTAGACCGCATCGATCTCCCAGTCGTCTGTAGCG
>WHTN01000069.1:13043-13778 GCA_009377715.1 Dehalococcoidia bacterium
GCAAGCAGCAACGCATCGTATTGGTGAGCAAGCTGCGATATTTCCGTCAGCGGTTGCAGGATGCCGGTGCTCGTTTCGGCGTGCACAAGCGCTACAAGCTTTGTTTTGCCATTGGCCTTTAAGACGTCCTCGATCTGCTCTGGGTAGATGACATCTCCCCATTCAGCTTCCACCGTGATCACCTTGGCTCCGTGGCGAGCGGCCATCTCCGCCATACGAGTGCCGAAGTAACCGCTAATGCCAACGATAGCCGTATCGCCTGGCTCTAAGAGATTGCAGAGGCTGGCCTCCATACCCGCCGTGCCCGTGCCGGATACCGGTATCGTCATTGCGTTGTTTGTGCGGAAGGTCTTACGTAGCATCTCCTGTGTTTCGGCCATTATCTTGATGAAATCTGGGTCGAGGTGCCCGAGGATAGGCGCCATCATCGCCCTTAGCACTCTGGGATCGATGTTGCTAGGCCCCGCGCCCAGGAGCAACCTCGCGGGTGGGTTCAGTTCCGGGTAGTCCGAATTGGTCATAGTATGTCCTTCATGAGCCAACAAGCGAATTATGCCCAGAGCGAGCTAATCCGACTCGAAGTCGTTTATGCTTTCGCGCAATGTAGGTTTAATACTCCCCAAGATAGCTTGAATAGCTCACCGAAGTCAACGCTTCGCAGTATTCTCCGTAAATATCCGACAGTCAGCTAGGCTCCTTTCTGTAGGGGTGGGCGCATCCCCAGGGCCAGATGGG
>WHTN01000070.1:0-5000 GCA_009377715.1 Dehalococcoidia bacterium
CGACGGCCGTGCCGCCGAGCGCTACTTCAGATAACTCGTCTTGCGCGTGACGGAGCCGCTTGATCCCGCGCTCCACTTGGCCAGCGTAGCCGAGGAACTCCTGACCGAGGCGAATGGGCGTGGCATCCTGTAAGTGCGTGCGGCCGGTCTTGATGATCGGCCAGAACTCCTCGCTCTTGCGCCGGAGTGAGGCCTGAAGCTCCTCCAGCGCCGGAATGAGGTCCTCCTGGATGGCGGTCAGCGCGGCGACATGGATCGAAGTTGGGATGACGTCATTGGAGGACTGGCCCATATTCACATGGTCGTTCGGGTGAACCAGACGAGCGCCGAGCTGCCCGCCGAGGATCTCGGTCGCGCGGTTGGCGATGACCTCGTTCGCGTTCATGTTGGTGGACGTGCCGGAGCCGGTCTGGTAGACATCGACGACGAACTGGTCATCGAAACGGCCCTCGGACACCTCTTGCGCCGCCTGGGTTATCGCCTCGACCAGCTCTGGCTTTAGCAGACCGAGGTCGTTGTTGACGTTCGCTGCGGCGAGTTTAATCAACGCCAGCGCGCGGATAAAACGACGCGGCAAGCGCACGTCGCTGATCGGAAAGTTCAGGACGGCTCGCATGGTGGACGCGCCGTAATAGGCGTTCGCCGGCACTTCCATCGGGCCCATGGAATCGCGTTCGATACGGGTGTCGCTGCTCGTAGCCATAGGGGTTCCTCCTATTCTCGACGGCTTATCATCAGTTGTTGTCCAATCGCTACTATATTATGCTGGACTCGCCCGTTCTTCCAACATGGTTTACTGAGCAATAAAAATGATAGGCTTAGTCGATATCGGAGGGACGAAACTCCTGCCGCCATCACGAACGAGCGTAATGAGCCAGGGTCACCGCTGAAGCAATCGTCACAGTGGGACCGGCCCTTGGAGACGCTCTGTGCGATGCTGGACGAATTACGCAAGGAGCAGCCTCTGGACGCGATAGCGTTAGCGGTGCCAGGACCTTTCGATCGCCGGACCGGTGAGCTTATTATCCTTCCAGGTATGCCGCAGGCCTGGCATGGCCCATGGCGCGGCCTAAAGCTGGTAGAAGAACTCGGCAATCGTTACCACTGTCCTGTATACATTGAAAACGACGCTAATTGCGCTGCTCTAGCCGAGGCGCATTTAGGCGCAGGCAGGTACTTCAGTAATGTCGTTTATTATTCGATATCTACTGGCGTAGGAGGCGGCATAGTTCATGATGGCATGCTGTATTCCGGCCGGCATGATACCGACTTGGCCATCAAATCTTATGGCCCAAACACTTAGGTGGGCCTAAATGTAGTTGTGGCAATTACGGCTGCCTAGAAGCGATCGGAGGAGGAGAGGCGCTGCACAGACGGTTCCATCGACGGCATGAGGAGATCGACGACCCCACTGTTTGGCAAGAAGTGGGTCGCTGGTTAGGTCTGGCGGTGGTCAACACTACAGCCTTTCTCGATCCCGATGTGGTAATCTTCAGCGGAGGTATATGTGCGCGTTGGCCTCTATTCTTTCCTTCACTGAGTGCTACTGTTGAAGCGAACTTGCATCTGCAACAAGCGCCACGCATTGAGCTTGCGAAGCTTGGTGAAGATCGCGGTCTGTGGGACGCACTTCTGTTAGTGCCGGAAAACCTGGGGGGTGGGCTTGAATAAACTTGTGGCGATGAATAAGGCTCTATATCCACTAGGCCACCAGGTCGATAACGGCCTGCAGAAGCTGCTTATTGGACATAGTGATCGGGATGCCTGGCTTTTACTTTTCGATCACTTTGGCTTTAGCGCCGACCTTGAAGAGTGTGTGAGGCTGGAACAGGCGGCGCTTCTAGACATACTCGCATCCTCATGCGAGCCTCTTCCCGGCGTTTGTTCGGGGCTTGCAGAGCTCAAAGTGAAGCGAATCACCATCGGTCTAGCAACTTCCGGTTCTGGCCTAATAGTAAATGCCATGCTAAGCTCCCTCGGACTCGCGGACTATTTCCAAGCTGTAGCATATGCTGAACTGGTAACTCACGCTAAGCCGGCGCCAGACCTCTATCTCAAGGCCGCCGAACTTATCGGCATGCCGCCAGAACATTGCATCGCGGTAGAAGATTCGCCACCGGGGATTGCGTCGGCTAAGGCGGCCGGTATGTTTACGGTGCAGGTACGGGCGTCTAGTTTCGCCTACGGGCCTCAGCCTGAGGCGGACGTAGTGATCGAGACGCTGGAGGACTTTCCGTTTTGCTTGCTGGATGGCGAGCGATGAGCCCCGTCGATTACGACGGCTGGGCGCGGTCTTACGACGCCACGCGCAGCGTCAGTCCGAGCGTGCTTGCGCCTATGGTGGAAGCCTTGGGGCCAGCGCGGGGCCGGTCCGTGCTCGATATTGGCGGCGGTACCGGAAACTATGCGCTGCCGCTGCGTGACGCCGGATTTGCGGTTACCCTCTGCGATGTCTCGCCCGCGATGCTCCAGCAGGCGTCGCAAAAGTTAGGTACGTCGGCTGTCGTTGCAGCGGACGCTGAACGGCTACCGTTTGCGAGCGCGTCCTTCGATTGCGAGATCAGCGTTCAGGTGCTCGGACATTTGCCCGACTGGCCGGGGTCGCTCCGAGAAGCGCGACGGGTGTTGCGGGACGGGCCTTTCGTGATAAGGATCAGCACGCGCGAGACGATGATGGCGCATTGGGCGCTGGAATACTTCCCCTCGATGCTCCAGCATCACCCGTACTACCCGCCTGAGGGCGAGATCGCGGGGCACTTGCGATCGGCCGGCTTTAGGGAAGTAGCCGTCCAGTACGTGCATTATGCCCACGCGGCCGACGGTACGTTTCAAGCGCTGAAGCACTACCCGGAAGCTTTTCTGGGCGAAGAGACGATCATGAACACGGCTTCGCTGAAGCGCCTTCCCGTCGAAGAGGCCCAGCAAGGTCTTGCAGCGATCCGTCGCGATCACGCGTCCGGCTACCTGCAAGACGTTATCGCTTCTTATCGACCGCTCGTCGAAAAGCACGGCGATGGCGCGCTTTTCTTCGCGCAGCCGTGAGACGAACGGCGACTTTTCTTGACCGTCTTCGTGCGCTGATGGTACACTTCTAAACGCCACATCTACTTACGTACTGAGCATATCTGCGCACGGTGGGCGTAGCCGAGCGGTTAAGGCACCAGGTTGTGGCCCTGGAGACCGAGGGTTCGAATCCCTCCGTCCACCCCACTAAACCGCCTCTTCTCTGCCAAAAGCTTCTAAGCTGTATGCGGCGTTATAATGTTTGTAAGCACAGAGTCTTGCTTGCAAAGATTTTGCGCGGGCATGACGTATTTAAGACGGACCGATCCTCCGAGGAAGGCGGGATCTGATGCGAACATCATCGATGAGAAAGCTGGTGACACTGGTTTGTAGTGCGAGCGCAATAACTGTCGTTGCGGTGGGCGTCGCTTGTGGCGGTAGCAGTAACGACGACGAACGCCTCGCGGCGGTCGTTCAGCAGATCCTGACCGTTGGACAAGGGTCGGAAGCAGATTTCGATCTGGCTATCAGCGATACCGTGGAAGGGTTCCCGGACGATTTCCCTATTTACAATGGCACCGATATGCTGGCCTCATTCCGCTCGGAAAGCCCGGAGGCCGCTAGCTACGTGGCTATCCTAACCACGGACGATGCTGTTGATGAGGTTATCAGCTTCTATGAAGATGAACTGGCCGGAACGCATTGGGATATAACGACCGCCAGTGTGAGCGAGGAAAGCGGCATCGTTCAGTTCTCGGACCTGGATAGCCCAGAGTTCGGTGGTTCAGTCGTGGCGAATATACTAGAGACGGACGAGGGGAAAACAAACATCGGCATCTCCCTGGCTACCGGCGCCTCCAGCCGCCCCGATGCGCCGCCATTTGAGCTGGGCCGAAGCCTCACTTTGCCTACGGGCTTCCCCGCAGATCTGCCCGTCTACCCTGACAGCACCGTAGTCGCAACGGTCTGGCTGCGCTCAGAGGACAATCTAAAGACTTACCTTGTGCGGCTTTTAACGACCGATTTTGAAGAGAGGGTCATGGAGTTTTACCGTACCGAGCTCGGCGCCTCCGGTTTCAGGATCGATGAAGACTTCCAAGACGAGCGCGGCTTCGGTCTCGTCTTCGTCGACGATCTGAACGCAAGCCTTGGCGGAAGCATAACGGCCGACGTGTTTCCCGAGGACACGAAGTATACCGAAGTCATATTGCAGATCGATACGGAGGACGGGAGCGGCCGCGGCAACTAAGTTATTTGCGATAGAAATATCGTCGCCAGGCCTAAGAACATGAGGAAGCCGAGCATATCGGTGAAAGCGGTGACGAATATCCCAGAGGCGATCGCCGGGTCCAGCCTGAGCCAACGCAAAACGATAGGTACCAGCGTCCCCACAAGACCTGCCACCATCATATTCGCTAGCATTGCCGTGCCCGCGATCAACCCGAGAGCCACATTATGCTTCCAGGCCCAAGCACTGAAGCCCACTATCAGGCCTAAGGTTATCCCTTTCATAAGTGCTATAGCGAGTTCGCGCGTGAGAATAGGGCGGACATCCTTTAGCTCAACTTCTCGGAGGGCCAGGCCGCGGACGACAAGCGTAAGCGTCTGAACGCCGGCGTTGCCTCCCTGTCCGGCGATTATCGGCATAAAGACCGCTAATACCGCCGCCCGAGCGATTGTGCCTTCGAAGAAGTTGACCATTGCCGCCGCGATGAACGCAGTGGGCAGGTTGACGAGCAGCCACGAGATGCGTCGTCGTGCGGATACCATCAGTGGCGAATCGAAGCTTTCATCGCCGGGAAGGCCCACCATACGCTGCATGTCCTCCGTTGCCTCTTCTTCGGCGACTTCCATTAGGTCGTCCACAGTAGTGACGCCCAGAAGGTGCCTATCTTCGTCCACCACAGGGAGGGCGCGCAAGCGATAACGCTGGATCAAGCGGGCCGCCTCCTCCTGGTCGGCGTCTGCGCTTATGGCGATGACGTCGGGACTCATTA
>WHTN01000070.1:10000-13421 GCA_009377715.1 Dehalococcoidia bacterium
ACGATCATGTCTGGCATGGGCGAATTACACCTCGAGATAATTATCGACCGGATGCTTCGCGAGTACCGCGTCGAGGCGAACGTCGGTCGACCCCAGGTCGCATACAAAGAGACCATTACGGCGCCTGCCCGCGCAGAGGGCCGTTTCGTCCGCCAGACCGGTGGACGCGGTCAGTTCGGTGTCGTTGAGATCGATGTCGAGCCGCTGCCGCAAGGCTCCGGATTCCATTTTGAAGACAAGACCGTCGGTGGCGTTGTGCCTAGGGAATACGTCTTGGCTATCGAGCGAGGCATTCGTGAGGCTCTAGAGACCGGTATTCTAGCCGGCTACCCCGTCATCGACGTTCAAGTTAGGCTCGTGGACGGCAGCTATCACCCGGTCGACTCCTCCGAGTTTGCTTTTGAGATGGCCGGTTCTCTGGCTATACAGGAAGCGCTCCGCAAGGCGAAGACGATTCTGCTGGAGCCGATTATGAACGTCGAGGTTACTACTCCCGATCAGTTCTTCGGCGACGTGCTGGCCGACATAACATCTAAGCGTGGCCAGGTAGTGGGGGTCGATCAGCGTGGACACTTAAGAATGGTGCATGCCCATATTCCCCTAGCGGAAACTTTCGGTTATACTACCGACTTGCGCTCTCTAACTCAGGGGCGCGCGACGTATACGATGGAATTTTATCAGTACCAAGAGCTGCCTCAATCGCTGCGAGAGAACGTCACGGGACGTATGGTTGGGGGACGCCGCCGCTAAAAGGCGAAGGAAAATATGCCTAGGCAACGGATACGCATAAGACTGAAAGCTTACGATCATCGCGTCCTCGACCAATCGGCGGCCTTTATCGTCGAGGCCGCCGAGAGGACAGGCGCCAGCGTCTCCGGCCCGATCCCGCTACCCACGACGATAAAGAAGTTTACGGTCATCCGTTCCCCGCACATCGATAAAGACTCCAGAGAGCAGTTCGAGATCCGCACTCACAAACGACTCATAGACATTCTCGAGCCGAGTTCTCGCACAGTCGATGCTTTGATGCGGCTCCAGGTGCCTTCCGGTGTGGACGTAGAGATCAAGTTATAAAGAAATGATCGAAGGAATTTTGGGCCGCAAGCTCGGCATGCTACAGATTTTTGATGGCGATGGCAACGTCGTCCCGGTAACTGTTATCGAAGCTGGGCCTTGCCAAGTAATTCAGGTTAAGACCGAACAGCGCGACGGCTATAGCTCGATCCAGCTTGGTTTTGGCGCGGTTAAACGTGTGAACTCTCCCATGCGGGGCCACCTGCGCAGGCAAGGTCCCTTCCGTTATTTACAGGAGTTTAAGACCGATGATGCCGCCAGCTATAACGTCGGCGACCGGGTAAGTGTCGATATATTCCAGCCGGGCGAGCGCGTCGACGTCGTAGGAACGTCGAAGGGCCGAGGCTTCGCCGGCGTTGTGAAACGCCACGGCTTCCACGGTGGCCCGAAGACGCATGGCCAGTCCGACCGGCATCGCTCGCCGGGTTCCATCGGCGCCACTACTACGCCCGGCCGTGTCGTAAAAGGCTTGAAGATGGCCGGACATATGGGACACGAACGTGTCACGACCCTCAATCTCGAAGTAGTCGAAGTGAACGCCGCGCGGGGCGTCCTCATGATTAAGGGCTCGGTCCCTGGCCCCACAGGTGGCCTGGTGCGAGTACGACACGCCGTAAAGGCTGCGAAGGTGAAGGCATAGGTATGGAGCTGCAAGTCCGCAACCTTCAAGGCGAGCAAGTCGAGGCTATTCAGGTTGATGAGGCGCTGTTCGGGATCGCCCCCAACAAGCACGTCATCCATCAGGTTATGCTCGCACAGCAGGCCAACCAGAGGAGCGGCAACGCCGACACGAAAACCCGCGGCGAAGTTCGCGGTAGCACGAAAAAAATCCGTGCCCAAAAGTATACTGGGCGCGCCCGCCAGGGAAGCATCCGCGCCCCGCACCACAAGGGCGGAGGGGTGATATTCGGTCCGCATCCGCGTAGCTTCGAACAGCAGGTGCCAAAGATGATGCGTCGCCTGGCTATACGCTCAGCTTTGTCCGCGAAGGCGGCGGGCGGTGAGCTTGCTGTGCTGAACGATTTCAACTTGGATAACCCGCGCACCAAAGATATATTAGCTCTATTTAAGAGTCTCGAGGTCGCCGGTTCGGTCCTCATCGCTACTGCTGAGCCGGACCGCTCGGCGCTTCTTTCGGTGCGGAACATCCCGAAGACGAAAGTCATTCCCGTTCATTACTTGAACCTGTTAGATATGGTCAACCACCATTACTTAATAATGACCGTGGCTGCGGTGCGGAAGGCTGAGGCTCTGTGGGGCGGTGAGCGTGCCGTTTTAAGGCGGGCGCCAGTGCCCCAGGAAGTGGCGAGCTAAAATGCCGAAAGCGATACATCCATATGAAATCGTCCTTCGCCCAATCGTTACGGAGAAGAGTACGCTCTTGTCCGGCCTCAACAAGTACTTCTTCGAGGTTATGCGAGAAGCCAACAAGAACCAGATCAAAGAAGCTGTGGAAAAGGCGTTTAACGTAACCGTGTTAGACGTGCACACCATGAACGTTAAGGGCGAGGGTCGCCGCGTGGGGCGTAACCGTCGCCTCGTTCGGACGCCGACCTGGAAGAAGGCCGTGGTTACCCTGCAAGAGGGCGATAAGATCGAAGTCTTCCATGGCGTCTAGTTTGGAAATTTAGTCGAGAATGTATTATGCCAATTAAGAGTTATAAACCAAGATCGCCGGGCCGGCGTGGCGCGACCGGTTACACGTTTAGCGAGATCACGAAGAAGAAGCCGGAGCGTTCGCTTACAGCGCCAGTCCGTAAGCAGGGCGGCCGTAATAATCAGGGCCGCCTCACTGTGCGGCACCGTGGCGGTGGCGCGAAGCGAGCGCTCCGTATTATCGACTTCAAGCGCAACAAAACGGGCGTTCCCGGCAAGGTAGCTTCTATCGAGTACGATCCCAATCGCTCGGCCCGTATCGCGCTGATCCATTACGTTGATGGAGAGAAGCGCTACATCCTAGCGCCTGTAGGTTTGAGGGTCGGCAGCACTATAATGGCTGGCCCGGAGGCCGAAATACGCCCAGGCAACGCCTTGCCGCTCGCCAATATTCCGGTGGGCACGGGCGTCCACAATATCGAACTAAAGCCAGGGCGCGGCGGTCAGATCGTCCGCAGCGCCGGAGCTACGGCGCAACTCATGGCGAAGGAAGGCGACTACGGCCTTTTGCGCCTGCCTTCGGGTGAGATGCGCCAGGTACTGTTGCGCTGCATAGCGACGGTCGGCCAGATCGGCAATGTCGAACACAACCAGATAAGGCTTGGCCGGGCTGGGCGCAAGCGCCTGATGGGAAGACGGCCAGAGGTTCGTGGATCGGTTATGAACCCGCGCGACCATCCGCATGGCGGTG
>WHTN01000071.1 GCA_009377715.1 Dehalococcoidia bacterium
GCAGTACTGCGCACGCCATCGGGTGGCGCGGCCCTACAAGAAGAATGAGCAGGCCTACATCGAGAGCTTCAATCGCACGGTGCGGAAGGAGTGTCTAGGCTGGGGGAAATACCGGCCAGAGGAGCAAGCCGCCTGCCAGGCCCAAGTGGAAGCCTTCTTGATGCGGTATCATTATCACCGACCCCATCTGGCCCTGGGGATGCGCCCACCCCTACAGAAAGGAGCCTAGCTGACTGTCGGATATTTACGGAGAATACTGCGAAGAGTGTACTAGTCCAGTAGATCCCGTACACTTTGCTCCTTTCATGCAGGGTTAGAATTTTTGAGGAACTGCAGGGGCGTGAGGTAGCCCAAGGCCTGGTGGGGCCGAACAGTGTTGTAACGGTGTTCCCAAGCCAGGAGAGCGGCCCCTGCGCTTACCATGTCGAGGGCGCCATCGTAGCATTCCCAGAACTCTTCGGCATGGGTACGGTTGGCTCGTTCGACATGGCCGTTAAGCTTAGGGCTACGGGGTGGTAGCACAAAGAGGCGGATGGCGCGTAGGCGGCAGGCCTCCTCGAAGCCAGCCATGAACTCGCTGCCACCATCCACCTGAATAGCACGGATGGGATAAGGGGAGCGAGCGGTCAACCCCTCCAGGAAGCGGGTGGCGGCTGCGGCGGTAGCCCCATGGCCGACGCTGAGCACATCCCAGCGAGAGACGACGTCCCGGGCGGTGAACTGCTTAAGAATAACGCCAGGCACAGGACGTAGGTCCATAGTATCCACCTGCACTAGATCGCCAGGCCTAACTACCTGGTAGTCCTTAGGCTTGCGTATGGCATAGGGGCGCTTAAGCGGCCGGCGCACCACCCGTACTCCCGGAGACGGCGCTTCCCGGAGCTGCCCCGACGCTCTTAGATGGGCCAGGATGCGGCCTACCATGGACACTGAGACCGCGCAGCCCTGGTCTCTGAGTAAGGGCGTAAGTTTCTCCTTGCCCCAGCGAGGGTTCTCCAGACGAAACTGCAAGACCTGGGCTACCAGTTCTGCCGTCCACGTGGGTTGCCGCAAGCGGCGGGGCCGGTGAGAGTGGCTCTCTAAAGAGGTCAGCACCTTAGGGTCGTATCGCCGCTTCCAACGGTAGAAGGTATCACGGGTAATGCCGAAATGCCGGCAAGTTAGGCGCGCATTCCTCCCATGTGCGCCGTACCAGTCCAATACTCCCAATCGCCATCTCGCCTCACGAGAAAGCTCCTTAGTGGAAACTCGCCCTATTCTTCTTGGAATATTTAGTCCAAATACTCGCATACCAGTAGTCTACCGGTGTACGGCATCATTCTGAACTAGATCAAAGAGCCGAAGGATGTTATCATACATGAAGATAATTTTGTCCCCTTTAAGTCGGTCCTGCGAGGCCGGAAAGGAGCATTATGGAGAATAGCCGCGCAGCAATACATCTAAAAAGATCGAATCAGGAAGCCCTGACCTTTACGGTCGGGGCTTTTTTTGTACGATGAGCCAGCGTGTCGCTATGACCGGCCAAGACATTAGGCGTGCCGTTATGCGGGTTGCCCACGAGATAGTGGAGCAAAACCGCGGCACAGACGCGCTTGTCCTCGTCGGTATGAGGACAAGGGGCGTCCCGCTGGCGCAACGCATAGCGGTTGCTATCGCCGGCTTTGAAGGCGTCGAAATACCCGTCGGAGCATTGGATATCGGGCTGTACCGCGACGACATACGGTATCGTGGGATCAAGCCGTCCATTAAGCCCAGCGATATCCCTACCGACATCGCCGATAAGAACGTCGTGCTCGTAGATGATGTGCTTTTTACCGGCCGCACCGTGCGCGCTGCCCTCGATGAGCTTATCGACTATGGCCGGCCGAAGCGCATTCGCCTCGCGGTACTGGTCGATCGCGGCCATCGGGAGCTTCCGATTCGGGCCGACTACGTCGGTAAAAACGTGCCCACTGCGCTGGACGAGGAAGTGCAGCTTCGCTTGACGGAGACGGACGGCCGAGACGAAGTGACCATCGTCAGCGACAGCGCTATTACAGGAGGGAGTCATGTCCCAGCGAGCGCCAAATAGTATGCTGACCGATTCGCCGGCTGAGCCACCCGCCTGGAGGCATCGTAACCTTCTCGACGTAGACATACTGAGTCGCGAAGAGCTTATGATTGTGCTCGATAACGCCGATGCTATGCGCGAAGTCCTGGCGCGGCCGGTCAAACGCGTCCCAACGCTGCGCGGTACGACCATCGCCACCCTTTTTTACGAGCCGAGCACCCGCACCCGCGCTTCTTTCGAGGTCGCCGGCAAGGTGTTAGGGGCGGACGTAGTCAACCTTTCTCCTTCCGGAAGCAGCATCGAGAAGGGCGAATCGCTGCTGGATACGGTCCGCACGCTCAGAGCTATCGGCGTCGATATCTTGGTGATGCGGCACTGGCAGTCCGGCGCGCCCTATCTAGTGGCGAAGCATATCGATACGCCTTTGATAAACGCGGGCGACGGCTGGCACGCGCACCCGACGCAGGCGCTGCTCGATCTCTACACGCTGCGCTCTCGTCTGGGCGATTTACAGAGAAAAAAAATAGTTATCGTCGGCGACATCACGCACAGTCGCGTCGCCCGTTCAGATGTATGGGCGCTTACGACGATGGGAGCGCAGGTCGTGCTCTGTGGCCCGCCCACGCTATTGCCGATAGACATGCGCCAGGGCTGTAACAAAGCCGGAGGCTTGCCGCCGGTGACGGTGGAGTTAGATTTCGACCGTGCCATTGAGGGTGCGGACGCCGTGATGGCGCTGCGATTGCAGAAGGAGAGGCAGGAAGCGGGGCTTTTGCCGAGCTTGCGAGAGTACTCTCGCCTGTACCAGGTAACCGAAGGCCGGTTGCGAAGGGCTAAGCCCGGCGCTATTGTGATGCATCCCGGCCCAATGAACAAGGGCGTCGAGATATCGCAGTCAGTGGCGCGCAGCCCGAGCTCTGTGATCGACGAACAGGTGCATAACGGCGTCGCCGTACGTATGGCAGTACTGTATTTGCTCGCACAGAGGCCGGAATGATGAAGCAAACGGCGCACATTGCGATTAGGGCCGTACGAGATGACGACATCAACGATGTTACAACGGTGGCCATGCTGAAGAAAGCCTGGAATGAAGAGTACTTCGGTGCAGAGGATGCCTTTCCTGCTGGCGTGTTGGTGTCAGTAGAACAGGCGCGCCGGCGACTTCAGGCTCAAAAGCCTGCGGAAGAGACGTTCCTGGCGGAGCAGGATCGAAGGCCCATAGGCTTTCTTTGTATACGCTTTTCTTCTTACCTGGACGAAGATGTGCCGTATGCAGAGGTCACCCAACTCTACGTTGTTGCTAGCGAACGGCGACGAGGCGTCGCAACCATACTCATGTCCCATGCTGAGAACATCGCTCATAGGCGGGGCTGCACATCGATACACCTCGTTACGCGGTCGAACAACCATGATGCGCAAGCTTTTTATCGCTCTGTGGGTTATGAAGCACGGCATGTAGGTTTCGAAAAGTTCTTGCCCGGCTCCCACCACCTGAAGAGGCCGGAATGATGAGCAGGCAGATGAATCGTAGCGAAAACAGTTTGCTGATAAAAGGCGGCCGCGTTATCGATCCATCGCAGGGCATCGATACGATCGCCGACGTATTGATAAGCGATGGCCGCATCGCGAAGGTCGGGCCGGATATCGCTGCTGATGCTGAGGTGCTCGACGCGACCGGCCGCATCGTCTGCCCGGGCTTTGTCGATCTGCACTGTCACTTGCGCGAGCCCGGCTTCGAATATAAGGAGACGATTGAGACCGGCACGCTCGCGGCGGCGCGGGGTGGCTTCACCACCGTCTGCGCCATGCCGAACACGGAGCCGCCGTTGGACAGCTCGGCTTCGATAGAGTTTGTACTACGCGCCGCCCGCGAGCGCGGATCCGCCCGCGTGCTGCCCATCGCTTGTGTTACGAAGGGTCGCGCGGGCAAAGAGCTGGCCGAGATGGCCGAACTCGCCGCAGCCGGCGCCATCGCCTTCAGCGATGACGGCGATCCTATAGCCGATGCAGCGATCATGCGGCGCGCGCTCGAATACAGTATCGCACTCGGCCTACCGATCAGCGACCACTGCGAAGATAAGTCGCTCTCAGGTGGCGTCATGCACGAAGGGTGGGTATCGACCCGCCTCGGCCTGCGCGGCGTGCCTGCTGCCGCCGAAGAGTCGATGGTGGCGCGCGATATAGCGCTCGCCCGCCTCACCGGAGGCCATGTGCACATAGCCCACGTCAGCACGGCAGGCAGCGTAGATCTAGTGCGCCAAGCGAAGGCTGAAGGTCTGCCCGTCACCGCCGAAGTCACGCCGCACCATCTGACCGTCACGCACGAGGTCGTGATGGGCGGTGGCGAAGGCCTCGCTTATGATACGAACGCCAAAGTTAACCCACCGCTGCGCTCGCCGGAGGACGCAGAGGCGTGCGTTCGGGGGTTGCTCGGTGGCACTATCGACGCCATTGCGACCGACCACGCGCCGCACGCTGTCGAAGACAAGCTTTGCGAGTTCGACCTCGCCGCGTTCGGCATCAGTGGCCTCGAAACAGCGCTCGGCTTAGTGTTAACGCTCGCAGGGGCGAATCGGGAGTCGGCCGTGCCGTTGCCGCTGCTTGTCGAGAAGCTGACCACCGGCCCGGTGCGGGCGTTCGGGTTAGATAAGCGTTTTCCAGGTCTCGGCACGCTGGTCGAAGGCGCACCGGGCGATGTCACGGTCTTCGATCCGGATGTGGAGTGGACGGTCGAACCCGGGGAGTTCGCCTCAAAGGGGCGCAACACGCCGGTGGCAGGGCGACAGCTTAAGGGCAGAGTGATCGCGACGGTCTATGAGGGAAGAATAGTTTATGGCTAACGCCTATCTGGTATTGGAGGACGGCTCGGTGTTCCGCGGCCAGGCGTTCGGCGCAACCGTTCGTGCGCATGGAGAAGTCGTATTCAATACGGCGATGACTGGCTATCAGGAGATGCTCACCGATCCTTCCTACGCCGGCCAGCTCCTGACGTTGACGTACCCAATCATAGGCAACTATGGCGTTAGCGAAGGCGACGTCGAGTCGCGTCGCATCCAGGCGAGTGGCCTCGTCGTAAGGGAAGAGTGCCGCCAGCCGAGCCACTGGCAGAGCGAGCGGGCGCTGCACGACTATCTCGCCCAATGGGGCGTCACTGGCATCGCGGGGATCGATACGCGTGCCCTGACACGCCGGCTGCGCAGCCGCGGCGTCATGATGGGTACGATCACCAGCAACGAAACGCCCGAAGAGGCGCTTACGCGACTGCGAAGCCTTCCTTCGTACGGCAGCCAGGACTACGTCCACGCGGTTAGCACCGACTCGCCATACGAGTGGGAGCGAGTAGCGGAGCCGCAGCGCCACATCGTCGTTGTCGATGAAGGGCTGAAGTACAACATCCTACGGCTGCTCGGTGAGCGGGGCTGCCGGGTGACCGCCGTTCCCTGCGAGTCGAGCGCGGAAGATATACTATCGCTAAACCCGGACGGCGTCGTATTATCGCCAGGCCCTGGCGACCCGGCGCTGCTGGACTACATGGTGACGACGGCGCATGGGCTAATCGGCAAGCTGCCGTTGATGGGCATCTGCCTTGGCCATCAGGTGATCGGTCGGGCGTTCGGGGCGAAGACGTTCAAACTCAAGTTCGGCCACCGCGGCGCGAACCATCCAGTGAAGGACATGCTTACGGGCCGCGTGCACATTACATCGCAGAACCACGGCTACGCGCTCGACGGCGATGGCTTAACGAACGGCATCGAGGTCAGCCACATGCATCTCAACGATGGTACGGTGGAGGGGCTGTGGCATCGTGAGTTGCCGATGCTGACGATCCAATATCATTCGGAGGCATCGCCTGGGCCGCTGGACAACGTGTACCTGTTCGACAGGTTCCTTGAAATGGTGCGCGATAATGATGTAAAATAGTGATGCATAGGAAGGAGGAATAGTGATGCGCACCACTCTTGAGTTGGACGAGAAACTTGTGGCAGAAGTAGTGACAATAACTAAAGAGAAGAACAAGGGCAAAGCTGTGAACAAAGCTCTCAGCGAATATATACGCCGCATACGAACGGAAGAACTAATAAGCATGCTCGGGAAGACCGACCTCGATTTAGACGATTGGTACGACCTTCGTCACATGGACCGCTGACCATGCCACCTGTTATTGTAGATACTTCGATATGGATCCAAGCGTTCCGGGTACCAACTTCAACGGAGAAAGGTGAAGTAGAGCGGCTCATACGGACTAAAGATGCGGCAATTATGGGTATCGTACATGTGGAACTTATGGCGGGGGCACGGAGTGAAAGCGAGCTTTTGGCTTTGGAAAGGAGATTAGGGGTAGTCGAGTTTTTAGAGACGAATAAGGACGTTTGGCAAAGAGCGGGGCGGATACTCTATGGCCTTCGATGCCGCGGCCAGACTATTGCTGTGCCCGATGCGGTTATTGCCGCTCAGGCGCTGGAATATGACTGCGAAGTTTATACTCTAGATGACCACTTCCAGCGCGTACCAGAACTACGGCTGCATGCGACAAGCGTCTGAAACTAAGAGTCGATTGCGTATACCACGCGGCCGGTGCGGATGATTTCGCGAAGGAAGGAATGACGGCCGGGGTTGTGGTACTCACTGGAAGGATAACCAATGGGCGAAATGCTACTGATTCGTTCAACCGTAAGTTTAGATATAACACGCTGTCGCTCAGGAAGCCTTTTGTCCTCAAAATCCGGAGAAATGATGGCAAGATCGATGTCACTCGACTCATGCGGCGTGCCATTGACGTAGGAGCCGTATAGTATAACCGTTTCGACCCTAATGCCCTTCTCAAGCAACAGGATGAAATCGTCTATAGCCCGCTTTATCTCAGATGCTGTCGCAACCATTCAAACTGCTCCAGAGTCGTCTGATAATAATTCTCGGCTTCTTCCAGGGAGTAGTCAACTAATACGTCACCATAGCGGGAAGGAGTATATTGTTTTGAACGGTCGTCGAAGAACTCAATCTGCTCTTTTGTTAGCTTCAATCCAACTAGTTGAGCCAGTACATTCAAATTATGCTCGCGCGGAGGATAGCCTTCTTCTTTCTGCTCGATCCAGATGGCTTTCAGAAGTTTCTCCAAAGATTGCTGGCAATGAAAAATGCTGGGACGAAAAAGAGAATCCTTCAGCACAAATTTTGCCGCCTGAAGATCCTCTTCAGCTAGCCTCGCCCACTTCTCCGTCTCTGTTTTCATGCTCGGATATTAGCCCACTAAACGAAGGCTCGTCAAAAGGAGTGGCATGAATAAACCCTCGAAGGTGCTAATCATCGGCAGCGGCCCGATCATAATCGGGCAGGCTGCGGAGTTCGACTACTCCGGCTCGCAGGCCTGCCGCTCGCTGCGCGAGGAGAGCGTGACGACCGTTCTCGTCAACTCCAACCCCGCGACTATTATGACCGACGAGGGCATCGCCGACATCGTCTACGTCGAGCCGCTTACGGTCGACATCATCGCCCGCATCATCGAGCGCGAGCGACCCGATGGCCTCCTGCCGACCCTCGGTGGGCAGACCGGACTGAACTTGGCCGTTGGCCTCGCTGATACCGGCGTTTTGGAACATTACGGCGTAAGCCTGCTCGGTACGCCGTTGGAGACGATCCGCAAAGCGGAAGACCGGGAGCTATTCAAAAAACTGCTTCAGGAGATCGATGAGCCGGTGCCAGAGAGCCAGACGGTAACAACGATGGACGACGCACGCGAGGCGGCTGGGCGGATGGGCCTTCCATTGGTGATCCGCCCCGCGTATACGCTCGGCGGCACGGGTGGGGGCATCGCCCATACCTGGGAGCAGTTCGAGGAGATCGTCGCCGGCGGCTTAGCGGCCAGCCCCATCCGCCAAGTGCTGGTGGAGCGTTGCTTGCTAGGGTGGAAAGAGATCGAGTATGAGGTCATGCGGGACGCCGCTGACAACTGTCTCACCGTTTGCAATATGGAGAACATCGATCCGATGGGTGTCCATACCGGCGACAGCATCGTTGTGGCGCCGAGCCAGACGCTGACCGATAAAGAGTACCAGATGTTGCGTTCGGCTTCTCTGAAGATCATCCGCGCTCTCGGTATCGAAGGTGGCTGCAACGTACAGTTCGCACTTGCACCGCGCCGCGAGCTCGCCGATTGGGCACTGCGGCCAGACGGCCGCTCGCCGTACTACATTATCGAAGTGAACCCCCGCGTTTCACGGAGTTCGGCCCTTGCTTCGAAGGCCACCGGCTATCCGATAGCTCGCGTGGCCGCGAAAATAGCGGTAGGCCGGCGGCTCGACGAAATTCAGAACCGGGTCACCGGCAAGACCACGGCTGCTTTCGAACCGGCGCTGGATTACATAGTGGTAAAGATCCCGCGCTGGCCGTTCGACAAGTTTCCCCTAGGCGAGCGTGAGGTCGGGACGCAGATGAAGGCGACCGGCGAGGTCATGGCAATCGACCGCTCCTTCGAGGCAGCACTGCAAAAAGCAGTCCGTTCGCTGGAGGTCGGCGGGCGTTCGCTGCTGTGGCAGGACCGCTCTTGGGAGGGCCACCACTCTTCGCTGGCAGCGACCGACCAGCGTCTTTGGGCGCTGATGGCGGCTTTACGTCAGGGCGACGGTATCGCTGCGGTATCTCAGCAGACAGGCGTCGATCCCTGGTTTCTCGAAAAGATGACAGGCATCATCGAGATGGAGAAGCGGCTGCTGAACGAGCCGCTGACTTCGGACATATTGCGCGCTGCTAAGCGCATGGGCTTCTCCGATGAGCAGGTGGGCATTCTGGCGGACCGGTTGCCTGAGCAGGTGCGCGAGCTTCGCCAGCGCTGGAATATCCGCCCCACCTACAAGATGGTGGACACTTGCGCCGCGGAGTTCGAGGCCGAGACGCCTTATTTTTACAGCACGTATGAAGAGGAGACAGAAGCGATGCCACTGCCGGAGCCGAAAGCGCTTGTGATAGGCTCCGGGCCCATCCGTATTGGGCAGGGCATCGAGTTCGATTACTGTTCGGTGCATGCCGCCTGGGCGTTGGAAGACGCCGGCGTAAAGGCGATTATGGCGAACTCCAACCCTGAGACAGTTTCGACCGATTTTGATACCAGCGATCGTCTTTACTTCGAAGCTCTCGATGAGGAGGCGGTGCGCGATCTTCTTGAGAGCGAGGCTGGAACTAATGGTGCGCCTCCGTCCATAGTCCAGTTCGGAGGGCAGACCGCGGTCAATCTGGCTGGGCCACTGAGTCGCGCTGGCATGCCCATCCTAGGCTCAAGCGCTGAGGCGATCGACATCGCCGAAGACCGTGGCCGCTTCGAAAATCTTTTGCAACGATTGGGCATACCCCAGCCGCCTGGCACAGCGGTAGCGTCTCTTGAGGAAGCTCTGCAAACGGCACAGGTCATCGGTTATCCGGTGCTGGTCCGCCCGAGCTACGTCCTCGGTGGGCGAGCGATGCAGATCGTGCAGAACGCTCGGGAACTCGTCCGATACATGGCAGAGGCGGTGCAAGCGGCAGCCGGCAAGCCGATACTTATCGATAAGTACCTCGCCGGTAAGGAGGTCGAGGTCGATGGCATATGTGACGGCGAAGAGATGCTCATCCCCGGCGTAATGGAGCACATTGAGCGAGCAGGTGTTCATTCCGGAGATTCGATGGCCGTGTACCCGCCGATAAGCCTCTCGAACGTCGAGATCGAAACCATCGTCGATTACACGAGCCGTATCGGACTCGCCCTTGGCGTGAAGGGCTTGATGAATATTCAGTACGTCATCATGCCAAACAACGGCAGTGGCTCAACGGTTTACGTCTTAGAAGTAAACCCGCGGGCGAGCCGGACCGTGCCCTTCCTTTCAAAAGTAACCGGTGTGCCGATGGTGCGACTCGCGGTGCACATAATGCTGGGCAAGAAGCTACGGGAATTGAATTATAGCGCTGGCCTCTGGCCGCAACAGGACCTGGTCGCGATCAAGGCGCCAGTCTTTTCGATGGCGAAGCTGAGGGGCGTCGATACGTACCTCGGGCCAGAGATGAAATCGACCGGCGAGGTCATGGGCATCGATTACAACTTTCAGTCGGCGTTGGCGAAGGCTTTGATGTCGGCTGACCTTATGCTTTCGCGGGCGGGGGGCGTGCTCATATCTGTTGCCAATCGTGACAAGGCTGAGGCGGTGCCTATTGTGCGTCAACTAGCCCAGGCGGGCTATCGCGTTTACGCCACAGAAGGCACGGCAGCGATGGTGCACGCCTTGGGCATCGACGTTGAGATGGTATCGAAGCTAGAGCAGGGCTACCCCAGCGTTATAGATATTATCTACGAGCGGCTGGTCGATGTCGTTATCAATACTCCCGAAGGCGATCAGACCGCTGCGTTACGGGATGGCTTCGACATCCGCCGTGCCGCGGTGGAGAACCGGATCCCTTGTTTCACCTCGCTGGACACGGCCCGCGCTGCGGTGAGCGCCCTCTTGCGCGGCGAACAGACGGTGACCGTGCAGCCGTTGCGGGAATATTTGTCGAACTCTAACTTGGAAAAATGATTCATCTGCTCTTCGACAAGCTCAGGGTGAGCGAAACCGAATCGCTCATGGTGAGCCTGTCGAACCATAAGCGATTCTAAGTATGCAGATCGAGCAGGCGCGTATTATATCGCTGGAGGAGGCGTATCCGAACGCCTACCTTATATGGTTGTCATGTCCGCCGGCTACAAAGGGGGCGCGCCCGGGCGAATTCTTAATGGTCCATTGCAACGACAGTGTTTTCGACGGCTCGCCCAATGGCGACCTGAAGGTGACTGCCACAACACACGATCCTCTCTTGCCGCGGCCGATGAGCTATCACCGTTTCCGCGAACAAGATGGCGAACGGCAGTTCTCCATGCTCTTCGACGTGCGAGGCAGAGGGACCGCGTGGCTGTCGCGCAGGCGTCCCGGCGACGCCCTATCAGTGCTTGGCCCGCTCGGCCACGGCTTCGTTAACAAACCCAGGGCCAGCAACCTTCTGCTCGTCGCGGGTGGCCTCGGCGTGGCCGGGCTTTTAGCGCTCGCCGACCAGGCGGTAAGTGAAGGCAAGTCGGTGACGCTGCTCCACGGCGCACGCACCGCCGACCAGATATTTCCGTCTCGTCTTCTACCGCCGCAGGTCGAACTGGCCGTCGCCACCGACGATGGCTCGGCTGGACATAAAGGCTACGTGACCGACCTGCTAGCTCAGCACCTGCCGTGGGCCGATGAGATCTTCGCCTGCGGGCCTAACTCTATGTTCGCTAGCATGGCGCATGTCCTGCGTCAGCAGCAGAGCCGGAAGTCGGTGCAGGTGCTGATGGAAGAGCACATGGCCTGCGGCACGGGCGTTTGTTACGGTTGTGCCGTTTTCCCGAGGCGAGGTGGCGTGCGGCTCGTTTGTAAAGATGGCCCGCGCTTCGAGCTTCGGGAGATATTCTGAAGTCGGTATGACGACGATCATAGGGGCTATTGGCTCTACGATGCTGCTGTTCCCGTTCTTGGCTAACTTAGCCGGCTACCTGCCACGGACCAACCTCATCTATCAACTGCTCAACGCCGGTGGCGCAGGTATATTGGCCTGGTATGGAATAACTACGGAGAGTTACATCTTCGTGATGCTGGAGAGCATCTGGTGTCTGGCCGCTTTGTATGCTCTATTTAGGCGGTTCAAAGGGGCCGATGTAGCCGAGGATGCCGGGCACTAACGGTTCTTAAACTAACATAAGATTTGTCGTATGAGCGAAGACTTCGCCCGCGCGTTTGTCTCCTTCTTCGCTATTATCGATCCGCTCGGAAATGTCCTCGTCTTCTACCTCTTGACTCAGACGTTTTCGCTGAGGCAGCGAATCTTCGTGGCGATAGCAGCCACAACGGCCGCTTGGGCTATGCTTGTCCTCTTCGTTTTGGCTGGCCACGAAGTCCTGGAGTTCCTCGACATCTCATTCGACAGCTTCAAGGCGGCTGCCGGACTGCTCCTGCTATTGCCGGCCTATCGCCTCGTGTCCGAAGGCCAACCGATGGACGTGACCAAGACACGAGAAGCCGAACCGATTCAGGTAGCGTTGGTGCCGCTAGCTACGCCGTTGATCGCCGGGCCGGGGGCATTGGCCATCGCTATCTCGTTTGCCGATACGCTGGGAGCCACCACGACGATCCTATCGTCGGGCGCCGTGCTGGGGTTGTCGCTGGTGATGTTCGCCGTCTCAGGCGTGCTATTTGTTTGGCTCGGGCAGTCCGTGCTGCGACTGCTGTCGCGGTTGGTAGGCATACTGCTCTTTGCGATTGCTGTAGACTTAGTTCTGGAGGGCCTTAAGGCGTTCTTCGAAACTTAGGGTAAAAAATATGGCCGAGCCTTTATTTCTTCTCCAGATGGCTGGCGAGCCGGGCTCCGGCAAGAGCGCGCTCGCCAAGCTCATAGGCCGTTGTACGGCGGCGGTTGTCATCGACAAAGACGTGTTGAAGTCGGCCGCGCTGGCGGAAGGCGCCGACGATGCGCTTGCTGGAGCTATCGCATATGAGGCCGCCTTCGCTGTCGTCGATCACCTGCTCGCCCAAGATAGAAGCGTCATCCTCGACAGTCCATCGTACTATGAAAGCATACCGAACAAGGGCGCAGCGATAGCTGAAGGTCGAGGCGCCGGCTATTACTTCATCGAATGCTTCTGTCCCGACCGCGTCGAACTGGAGCGCCGTCTACGCGAGCGTGCCCGCCTGCTAAGCCAGCCTGGCATAGAGGAGATAGGCGCTGAGCGGATGACTTTCACGCCTCCGGGCCCCTATCTACGCGTCGATACCAGCAAGGCGATAGAAGAATGTCTGGGCCTGGCGCTCGACCACCTGGGGATGCGCGACGAAAGTCTGGACTGATGGATAGTTCTGCGACATCCGCGCCTATTCCCGGCCATATCTACCTCGGCGACTGTCTCGAAATAATGAGGCAATGGCCAGATGCTTGCGTCGATCATTGTATCGCCGATCCCCCGTTCGGCATCGCTTCGGGTAACGGCCGCGGGCGTAACCACAGAGGGCTCGGCTGGGCTTTTTCGTCGCATGTCACTATGCAAGAAACATGGGACCGCTTCGGCAAAGACGACTTCTTCGAGTTCAACGTCAACTGGCTGCAAGAGGTCAGTCGCGTCGTGAAGCCGAACGGCAACATTTTCATCTTCGGAACTTTCCATAATATCTACCAGTTAGGCTTTATCCTTCAGAATGTCCTCAACCGTCGCGTCCTGAACTCCATTGTCTGGTACAAACC